>CAISDR010000096.1 GCA_903884125.1 uncultured bacterium | reverse complement strand
CGAAAAACTCTCTTCGGGATTGAAAGTACTGACGGTATACAACAAGAGCGATTTGCTCGAGGAGGGCCTTCCCCTGCATATAGTGGGAGGCGCGCATCCATTGCTGGTATCCGCCAAATCAGGAGATGGAATCGAGGGGCTGAAAAAGGCCATCCTCGATCATGCGGGTTGGCATCCGGGGTCGGAGGGCACATGGATGGCTAGAGAGCGACAGATTCTTGCGCTGTCGCGGGCGATGAATTATTTGGAACATGCGGAGAGCGTCGTGTCTCATCTAGAACTCTTCGCTGAAGAACTCCGCCTTGCACAGGAGGCTTTAGGAGAGATTACCGGAGAATTTCTGGCCGATGATCTTCTCGGGGAGATTTTTTCCCGTTTCTGTATCGGCAAATGAGCGGCGTGGTTCTGGACTGCACTGCTGTATTGATTTCCGAAATATTTCAGACCTGAATTGGATCGACGCATGAGAGGACTCAGTATGGGATTTTTTGTCCGCATTGCGCTGGTTTCCGCATTAGGCACTGTCTGCCAGGCGGGGTTCGCCTCAGCCCAGGAATACCCTTCAAGGCCAGTCAAGATCGTTGCTCCCTTTGCCCCAGGTGGCGGGACGGATTTCATTGCCCGACTTATTGCCCGGAAACTGACGGATCGGTTGGGTCAACAAGTGTTCGTAGACAATCGTCCGGGAGCAGGAGGAAACATGGGCGCCGAATTGGCCGTGCGGGCGGTACCGGATGGCTACACGATGTTGTTGGTGGCTGGCAGCTATGCAGTCAACCCCAGCCTTTACAAGCTGACGTTTGATCCTGTTAAGGACATTACCGCCATCATCCAGTTGTCTCAAGGGCCATTTGTCGTGGCGATCCACCCCTCGGTAAAAGCTAATTCGCTCGGCGAGTTCATCGCGTTGGCAAAGCGTGAGCCGGAACGCTTTGCTTATGCATCCGCCGGCTCTGGGAGCATCACTCATCTCGCCAGTGAATTGTTTCTGGACATGGCGAAAATAAAAGTCACGCATGTTCCATACAAGGGAACAGGACCTGCATTGACGGATGCGATGGCCGGCAATGTGCAATTGATATTTGGTAGCGTTGCAACGACGTTGCAGCACATCAAGAGCGGCAGGCTGCGTGGCCTTGCAGTCACTACTCCCGGGCGAATATCCGCCGCATTAGAGCTTCCAACCATGGTTGAAGCGGGGATCTCAGGCTATGAAGCGGTGGTTTGGCACGGACTGGTTGGACCGAGGGCGATACCCCAAGTCATCGTCGACAAGATCAACCGAGAAGCGAATCTGGTGCTGCGCACGGCGGATATTGATAGTCTTCTGGCAACCGACGGCGTCTCGCCCGCAGGAGGTTCGCCAGATCAATTCCTATCGACAATTCGGCTCGACATTGACCGATGGTCGCGAGTCGTCAGACAGGCTAGCGTTCGTCTTGATTGACGGCCCCGATCCTACTTGTTGCAAACTTCGATCAAGCATACCGGAAAATATTAAAAGTTAGCGCTCGCTTCGATAT
>CAISDR010000095.1 GCA_903884125.1 uncultured bacterium | reverse complement strand
GCGCATTTTTGTATCCGGATAAATAAGGGTGGCGCGCATTATTGGCCACAAATCTCTGGCCGATAAGGCAACCAAAGTTCATCCGCGCCGCACGGGGAGCCCGCGTGCCTGGGGTGCCCCTAGAGTGCCCCCAGAGGGCACCTTTGTTACTGCAATAGGGGAAAAACCGCGTCCTGCTTAGCCTCGCGCGCCAGATCCAAGGCGGTTTGGCCGCGGTTGTCTTTGGCGTTTTTGTCGGCGCCTTGTTCCAGCAGAAAGTTCACCATGGCCACTTGTCCGTAGGGCGCAGCCCACATGAGCAGTGTCAAATCATTGTCCAGCCGGGCGTTCACCCCAACGCCTGCCGCCAGAAGGGCCTTCATGCATTCCACGCATCCGTTGCCCGCAGCGTAGGTGGCGGCGGTCTTTTTGACCCGGTCCACCGGATTGAGCAGCGCGCCCGCGCCCAGCAGTTTGCGCACGATGTTGGCGTTACCCACAAAACTGGCCCCCATCAGCGGCGTCACCTCCGAGAGATTCGCCAGATTGGGGTTGGCCCCGGCCGCCAGCAGCATGTCGACCAGCGGCTCATTCCCTTTGGCTGCCGCCATATTGAGCGGCGAGTTACCCAGACGGTCGCGCGAATCGACAGCCGCACCCTGGCGAAGTAACTGGCCGACCCGCTCGACTTTGCCAGCCTTGGCGGCCAGCACATACTGACCGTTCATATTGATCTGGTCGGCGCCCATCTGGGCTTGCGCGTGGCCGATAAAAACAAAAGTTGCGAATGCGAAGCAGCCCCATACGGGGCGGCAAAGGCGTTTAAAGCTGCGATTCATTGTGGCTCCAATATAAAAATTTTTAAGCTGCATGAAGTTTTTTCTCGATTCGGCCTGCGCTCCACAAGGACGCCGACCTTTCATCAGGGTTTGTACCATGGTTATACCGGCCGCACGAGTATAAAAATGCCACGTGGAACACTTATCCTTCCGCTACGCACTTACGAGGGGATGGTTCCTCGAGGTTCGGGATACCGTCATTGTTAACTAGGAGTCACGCACTATGCAACGCAACAATTGGATCAAGCTGGTCCTCGCCTCCTCCCTAGCCGTCGGCGCTTGGGTGGGCACGGTCAGCGCACAGGAAATTTCGGGTCAAAAAGGCACGGGTGCCAGCACCTTGTCTAAGGGCATCAGCGTCAGCCAGCTTCAGCTCAACGGCGCAGCGGGCCAAGGGGATAACTGGCTGCACACCCACGGCAATTACGACCAAACCCGCTACTACCCCGGGAAGCAGATCAACACGTCTAACGTGAAAAACCTGCGCCCTAAATTCACCTTCCAGACCGAGGTTTTGGAGTCCATGGAAACCGCGCCTGTCGTTGTCGATGGCGTGATGTACATGACCACCTCGTTCAACCATGTGTACGCGCTGGACGCGGTCACCGGGAAAGAGTTCTGGCACTACAAACACAAGATGGGCCCCATCACCACCTTCTGCTGCGGCCCTAACAACCGTGGCGTAGCCATTGAAGGCGGCACGGTCTTCATGGGTACCCTGGATGCACGCCTCGTGGCGCTGGACGCCAAAAGCGGCAACGTGCTGTGGAATGTAGAGATCGCTGACCCGGAAAAAGGCTATAGCGAAACCATGGCTCCGACGGTGGTCGGCGGAAAAGTTCTGATCGGAACCAATGGCGGCGAATACGGCATCCGCGGTTTCGTGAAAGCATTTGATGCAGCCACCGGTAAGCTGGTTTGGACTTTCCACACCATTCCGGAAAAAGGCCACGAAGGCGTCTGGGCTGAAAACGATGCGACCGGTCGCAATATGCACCGCGATATTGCCGCCGAGAAAGCGCAACTGGGCCGTGACAGCAGCTTCTACCAAACCCTGGGCGGGGGCGTCTGGATGAACCCGGCCGTTGACCTGAAAACCCGCACCATCTTCTTTGTGGTGGGCAACCCGTCGCCCGACTTATTTGGAACCGAGCGCCCGGGAGACAACCTCTACACCGACTCCATCGTGGCCATCAATGTCGATACGGGTGCATACCGCTGGCATTTCCAATACATCGCCCATGACGTGTGGGATCTGGACGCGGTGAGTGCACCGATCCTGGTGGACGTCAAAGACAAATCCGGAAACACCGTTCCCGGTGTCATCCATGGCGGCAAAACCGGCCATGTCTATGTCCACAACCGTGAAACCGGCGAGCTGATCCGCTTCTCCGATGCCATGATCCCGCAAGAAAACATGTGGGTGCTGCCTACGGCTTCCGGCGCGCGCATGCTGCCGGGCGCCAATGGTGGCGTGGAGTGGTCGCCCATGGCGGTCAACCCCGATTTGCACATGGCTTACGCACTCAACCTGCATCAACCCATGACCTACCACGTCGAAGCCTCCAAGTACCCCGGCGGCAAGCTCTGGCTGGGCGGTGCTTTCAAGGTGATTGGTGACGAGAAGCAATGGGGCCGTCTGGCTGCTGTGAACTACAACACCGGCAAGATGGAATGGCACTTCGATACCGCTGAGCCCTTGATCGGCGGCGCGATGACAACTGCCGGCGGCCTGGTCTTCTACGGCGAAGGCAATGGCCTGTTCCGTGCGCTG
>CAISDR010000094.1 GCA_903884125.1 uncultured bacterium | reverse complement strand
GTCTTTTCCTTGTAGTCGTTGATGTCGTAATCAACTATGACAGAACGTTCCGGTGCTGATCCCGGCTGTCCGGTTCGAAGGACGATGCGGACGGCTTTTGCGCCATAGGTTGTGCGCAGACTGCGGGCGACCTTCAACCCCGCATTATCTGTTTCCATCACAACATCCAGAAATATCAATGCCAGGTCGTCGATTGTGGGGGCAATTTCCAGTGCTTGTGCACCTGAATAGGCATGAAAAAATTCAATTCCCCGACCCAGGAATCGCTCGTTACGAAGCGCGAATTTGGTTGCATCGTGAATATCGGGGCTGTCATCCACAATAAGAATCTTCCAGGGGACTTCCTTTTCACCATCGTTTTGCGATTTATGGGATTGTGCAAAAATATCGTCATCCATGAGACAACTCCTACACCGGTATGGTGATTATAAATTCAGTGCCTTTGCCAGGCTGGCTTTGTAATTTCAGGCTGCCTTTAAGCGGTCCCGCAACAAGATTGTGAACAATATGAAGACCCAGTCCCGTGCCACCTGATTCACGTTTGGTTGTGAAAAATGGATCGAATGCCTTTTGCTGGATCTCGGTGCTCATGCCCTGACCGTTATCCGCGAAGGTAATGACGATGTGCTTGCCTTTGCGCGCAGCCGTGATCCTGATCGTTGGCGCTTCGATGTCCTGAAAAGCATGTAGCGCAGCATTCTGGACAAGATTTGTAAGGACCTGAGCCAGTGCCCCTGAGAGTACCGCAAAAATAAGCTCGGGTTCGATGTTCAATTCGATACTGATATGAGCGCTGCGGATGATGGGCTGAACATTGCGCAGGACGTCTTCAATGTAATCACCCAGGTTTATGGTCCGGGGTGCCTCACTTGCCTGGTCTGCGGCCACCTGTTTGAAACTGCGTACCAGATC
Organism: uncultured bacterium; assembly: GCA_903884125.1. Lineage (GTDB taxonomy): Bacteria > Pseudomonadota > Alphaproteobacteria > CAISDR01 > CAISDR01 > CAISDR01. The sequence continues at coordinate 3,815 of CAISDR010000094.1, read as the reverse complement.
GGCTGCCCGCGACAGATTTGCCAGCACGATCGACATACCTTCGCCGGATTGGTTCAAAAACTGTTCCAGATCCTCACGGGTCATGGTCTTTGAATTGTATTGCTGTGCCAGTTGATCCCGTTCGCGCGCCATCTGACTGGTGGTGGTCAGGGCAACGCCCATCGGCGTATTCATTTCATGCGCGACGCCCGCGACCAGGCCGCCAAGGGACGCCATTTTTTCGGACTGGATCAACTGTTCCTGCGCCTGCTTCAGCGGCGTAAGGTCTGACACATTACCAGCGGTTATGTAGGGGTGGCCCTTTCGGTTACGTAATGATCGGGCGCGGGCGCGAAACCAAATATAATGTCCGTCACTGTGGCGAACACGATATTCGCAGTCGAAAAGTTTGTCGTCGCGAATATGTTCGTTGAATGCTTTAAATACGCGTGGTGCGTCTTCGGGGTGAAAGCGTTCCCGCCAGGCATCAAATGTCGGCAGCAGATCGTCATTTTCGAATCCCAGCAATTCGACAAAGCGCGGGGAAAACCAAGTCTTGTTAGATCTATATTCATAAACCCATAGACCGTCGCCAGTACCAAGAACGGCAAGTTCAAATTTTTCCTGCGTGTCGCGCAGTTCACGCTCGACCTTTGACTGATCAGAAAGGTCCTGCACGATGCCCACTATACGGGGCGTTTTCCGTTCTCGATTCCTGTGAATTCGTGCTGCCATTCTGACATGCAAAAGGGCACCATCTACAGGCCGAAGTATTCTTGTTCGAATTTCCCAGGTGTCTTCAGGTGTACTTGGCAGTGCCCAAAGCTGATCGATGGCGCCAAGGAACTGAGCGCGATCGGATTCCAGAACATTGGCGGCAAGTACGTCCAGAAAATTGCATTTTCCGTCTGCCGTCGGTGGAAGTCCCAGGATTAGAAATGCCTGGTCTGATAAACTACCGGTTCCAATATCCTCAAGGCTTGCATGCCAAGGAGCCGTGCCGACCAGCTCGAGTGCCACATCAGAATAATCAAATTCAAGTGTTCCGGACCTGGAATCCATGGGGTCCCTTGACGTTCGAAGCTGGTAATTCTCAGGGCTGCGGGTAGCCAATAATGTCCTTTAATGCCGGATAATTTGAAATGGCATGAGCGGCAAGTTTGCCCCCCATAACTGTGCCTTCGACGCTACCTACATTCAGGCCTGTGTAAATCCAGTCGCCTGCCAGTACCAGGTTGGAAAAACCCGAATCCCATGCTTTCAGTCGTGCCGCCGTACTGCCCGGTGGTGATGTGACATATCTTTCAGTCGGGTCAATATTTGCACGCCAGAACTGCTGATCAAAACGCTTTGTGCCATAGGCCGGTGGATCAGTCGGCGCATATTGGTGAAGCACGCTGAAATCCAAACCGATAGGATCGCCCGGCGGATTGAGATAATTTGTGGTGGCTTTTGGCAGCAATGGCCCCATTGATGCCTGCAAATATTGGATACATTGCGCCTTGACGCGCGCATATTGTCTGGCGGGATAATCATGATCATCTAGCGGTGGCGGAGGATCATTATCATCCATTGCGCCCGAAAAATACCAAAGCGATTTCGGCCCGCCCGTCGCAGGCCAGTTTTCCCATTTCAGCAGGTGGGTGAAGTCAACTGACCCATCAAGCGGATTAATGTAGGTGGCACCGATCACCGTGTCTGTTGGATTCTTAAACGCGATATCACAGCCAAGTTCTTCGCTTGTGGGCTCGAACCAAAGCTGCATTGTCTGGGTCTGAACAGTGGTGATTTTATCAACCATCTGTCGCCATGGCTCGTTTGATGCCAGTATTTCTTTGCACAGATAGGGAATTGCACCGATCGATATCGCAAATACCGCGGTATCGAAATCCTGCCCGGCTACCAGCGACTTTTGCGCGACCGGTTTCCAGGGCGACCAGTAGCTTTCCAGATCGATATCCTGTGCCTGAAGATCTGCGCCCTGTTCCAGTTGCTCGTAGAATGGATGCCCCGGCCATGCCGGCAATCCCTTGATATTTGTCAGCGGCTGGTATTCGGCACCCGTCGTTTTATCAAAAAGGGTTGCCTGCACATCCAGCTCAATCGCATCAATCCTGTCGGAGCCGGGTGCTGCTTTCAGATTGCGGACCTTGTGGAAAAACTCAAATTTCACGCCGCGCTTTTTCAGAACTTCATATATAGGAGCAATGATGGTCTCGCCCGTTCCGGCCTCAAACAGCCATGCAAACGCCCCCAGATAGGCAAAACTGCGCAATGACCAATGCAGATAACAACCGGCCGCCATCAGCGCAGTTCGCGTTGTGTCACCCTTTGGATATTGATAGGACAGATTCACAGTGTTGAGCGCCAGCGGCGACGAAACGGTGATAATGGCGGCACCATGGCGGGTCAGCCAGTCACTGAAATTTTCATTATCGATTGAATCAAAACCCTTTGTCCGGATATCGTCCTCTACCGTACCGATCAACAGCGAAAGCAGGTAATCACACATGATGAATGCGCGGCGCATTGCGTCGTTATTTTCAATAAGCGGTTCTATATGCTTTCTGACCCAGCTGCGGATATCATCCAGCAGATGGGCGATATTTGCACTTTCCGCTTCGGAGTCTCCGAGCAGCTTATCCATCACGCTTTCAAACAAAAGCTTGAGCGGGAAGAATATCGGCGAGATCGCCATGAACTGGTTGGCCATCTGATCGACAATGGCATGCATCCACTGATTGACCGTCGAAACCTTGGCCAGATCTGCTGCTAGCGCCGGTGACATGGAGTTGGTCGGTGCCGTAAACGGCCATTGTTTCCAAGTGTTGTCGCGGAATTCCCACATCAGCATGAAGCTTTCCTGATGGAACGCCTGCTCGAAAGTTGCCAATGGCTGATCGGGTTTGCGGCCCAACGCCTGATAAACATCGGCCATCATTGGCAAGGCATTGTAATAACACCCCAGAAAACCATGAATGCCGTGTTCTTCGATGCGATCATTCGGGCCGCGCGCGGTTGCGCATTTCCCGCCAAGGCGCCAGCCCATCTGATAAAAGGTTATGTCAAATTTCTGCTGATGATCCGGTTGGCTGGTAAGTTCAAAAGCTGTCGTCAGCGCAGCAATCCCGCCACCGAGTATAGCGATACGCTGCGGCTTCGAGGCATTCGCGTCAACACCAGTCATACCCAACCCCTTAGAATGAATTTGATTCAAGCGTGGTTAACGTTAGGCATAAACAGCAGTGTATAAAAGTAGAAACTCAATTTTCTCTCAGTTTATCTGCAAGCGGACAGCAAATGCCCCTAAAGAAGTTTATCCAAAACATTAACAATCTTAAGGGGAATATTAAGGTGACCTGGGCAATGGGACGGATCCTTTAAAGGAATTCACCGCCTCAGGCAGTAAAAAGGGCCAGGCGTTTTGTACCTGACCCTTCTTGAAACTGGCTCCCCGGGCCGGATTCGAACCAGCGACCAAGCGGTTAACAGCCGCTTGCTCTACCACTGAGCTACCGGGGATCGGCGCAGGTCGGACGAGCCGACGTGCCGTGGGAAGCGGTGTTTAGCAAAACTTTATCGGCAATACCAGCGCGATTGTTGGCCAGGCAGTCAGCGCCTTGAACCGGCGAACATGCTGGTCTAGATGATCTCGACACCTTCAATTTCGATTTCCCCGCGTTCAAGCGCCTCGCGCAGCAGGTCAAGGCCCCGCATGATCTCTTCATGCTGTTCGCGTAATCCCCGAACTTCTTCGCTGGCAGAAAAACTCAGCGCCTTGTTTGACCGTCCGATTTCAAGGAGTTTCGAAATATAGCGGGCGCGGGTCTTGGCGC
>CAISDR010000093.1 GCA_903884125.1 uncultured bacterium | reverse complement strand
GCCACCACCTCCGCCTCCAAAGGTACCTGACCAGCAGATTTGCGCGCTCCAGAAGCCACCGTTAGGTCCAACACAAATATTCCAAGTGATATCTCCGCCATTCACGGTCGATATGTCAGAGTCATTCAATTCCGTTATCATCATCATTCTCCTGTGTTAGATATTTATCGTTCACTTTGACAAGTCATCGGGAACATTCCCGATGTTCAGTTGACCCCTGTTCGCGCGTATCGGCATCGACGGTTGCCCCCGTCGGTGTCGGCACGGGCCGGGTAAGGGTTAGAACCCGATCGGCTTTGGCAATCGTCTCTGGACGATGGGCCGCGACGATCACAGTGCACCCCATATCGCGCAGGGTCAGCGCAACACGGCGTTCGTTTTCAATGTCGAGATGGCTGGTGGCTTCATCCAGCAGTAAGATTTTCGGCCGCCGATAGAGCGCGCGGGCGATCATCAACCGTTGCTTTTGCCCACCCGACAGACCTGTGCCCATGGACCCCACCAGCGTGTTATACCCCATTGGCATGGCCTGGATTTCATCATGAATCGAGGCTTTGCGGGCAGCCTCCATCACTACGGCGTGATCCGGCGTATCATCAAAAAACGCGATGTTTTCGGTGATGGTGCCAGCGAATAATGTATCTTCCTGGGACACAACCGCCATGGCAGCGCGCACCCGGTCCAGGCCCATGGCAGCCAGGGGCAGAGTGTCCAATAACACCTCGCCCTTGCGCGGGGCCAACTGGCCGGACAGGATTTTGAACAAGGTTGTCTTGCCGGTGCCCGACGGGCCGGTGATCGCCACCACCTCGCCCGGTTCTACAGCCAGTGAGAAATCGGAGAGAACATCAACCTCGTTCTGACCATAACGGTAAGACAGATTACGCGCTTCAAGGCGACCGGCAAGTTCGTCTGTGCCGATAAAGGGCAAGGCGGTCTGATGTTCGCCTGGGGTCAATAGGATATCTGCCAATCGGTCCAGATGAACACCCAGCAAGCGGAACTGGACGGCGGTATTGACCAGGGAAGTGGCCTTGCCGACGAAGTTTTCCCGGAACGACAGGAAGGCGACCAGCATGCCAACCGAGAACTGACTAGCCAGCACCAGTTTGGCCCCGAAATATAACACTGCCAGCCGTTCAGCGGCAAAGATCAGATCATGGGCAAAGCCAAACCCGGCATTGGCTGTGGTGATGCCATTCTGTAGACGGACATAATCGCTGAGTGATGCCACATATTGCCGATGCCGCCGGGTAAGACCCGAAAACAGCTTGATCGTAGGTATGCCGCGCATGGTTTCCCACAGGATTCCCTGAATCTTGGAATATTGTACCAGCGAGCCCTGGGACAGATTGCGCAAGGTGCCATAAGAGATAAGGCGCACGACGCCATAGGCCAGAAAGGCTGCAATCACGATTCCGGTCAACATCGGGCTATAGATATAAAGTGCGACCAGAGCGATTACCGCCACCAGCCCGTCAATGCCGGTTGAAACAATCTGGGTGGTCAGGGTCTGATGGATC
>CAISDR010000092.1 GCA_903884125.1 uncultured bacterium | reverse complement strand
CGGCAGAACGCCCGGGATCAGTGAACCGTTTGGCTGATAGATCGTGCGCAATCCACTGGTTGCATAATATGGAATGCCATCATATCCGGCATGAACACTCCATTTACCCTGCTCGCCATATTTGGCCTCGACCGAACGATCCCAGAGGCCAAGGTCATGGCCTTCGGCTTCGAAAAACCGGGTCGATCCGGAATCCCAGGCATCCTTGTCCACATAGTGGAAATCACCAAGACCGTAAAATCCGGGATGAACCGCACCGGTAAACCGGCCAAGATAAGCCGAACCACCGCTTTGATAGGCCGTGCCGATTCCAAGCGTATTCAGGCTTGGTGGTTTGGCCGCCGCTGCCGGTGGCTTTTCATCGACATCGAAATCAGACTTTTCCTGGGCCAGGGCCTGGAAAGGCAGCAGACAAAGGCTGCCCAGTGCTAAGACTTTGATCGACAATATGCGTGTCATGATCATTCACCCCGCTGATTAGCGCGTAAGGAAGGTTCCATTTGGCGAATTGGATCCGTGGATTTGCGAATGGCAGGTCACACAGCCTTTCGCCATGGCGCGGACATTGGCGGCTGTCTGACCAGCCAGATTCTGCCCCGCAATCGGTTGTGCCTGATGCCCCGAGTTCGCATGGCATTCCTGGCACAGGTAAGGCGGGCGCTCGACCAACAGGCGCGCCTGGGTTGTTCCGTGCGGGGAATGACAGGTCAGGCAATTTTCACGGACCGGTTCATGTTCGAACAGCATCGGGCCGCGTTTTTCCATGTGACAGGTATAGCACGTCTCGTTGACCGTAAATTCCTTGAGCAGTTTCGGGCCCGGCGATCCATGTGGATTGTGGCAATCGCTGCAGGTGACTTTGCCTTCAACGATCGGATGATGCGAAAACTTGTTGGCGTCTGCGCGCTGTTCTGCGTGGCAGGTAAAGCACAGTTCCGGCTGGGTTGCCTTGACCAGCACCGGGTCCTTGGCCACATGGATCGTGTGGCAATCCGTGCACGCCTTGTCATTGGTTTCATGCTGGCTACCCTGCCAGTTCATCCGCAGATTATCTTGATGGCAGCCCAGACACTGACCATTGCGCGCTTCGACTGACGACTTGTTTGGTCCGGCGAATAAAACGCTTGGCAGGTTTTTTCGACTTTCCACATGCGCGGTAGAAGACCCGTGACAGGTTTCGCAACCGTTCTGTCCGAAAGGCGCGTTCTTGTCACCCTTCATTGCATGAGGTGTGGCCAGAATCGATACCACCTTGGGGTTGGTCTCGTGGCATTTCAGGCAGGCCTCTGGGCCGCCAGCACTTGTTATGGCCGCGTGATCCGGCGTTGCAGGCGTCATTTCTGCCGCCTGGGCCGTTGGGCCATATTGCACAACGACTGACATTAAGGCCGAGATGAACGCAATGATCAGGGTTTTATACATGGTGCCTGTTCCTCGTTCGCGGCAGACGCTTGTCGCCTGTCATTTGGGGTTAGAGAGCGTTGCTGCGTCGCCTGACAATTGCAGCACGCGCTCATACGATACGTAATGTGCCCGGTGCGCGCTGTGTCCGGTGTGGATTGCAAACGCCAGATAATAAGGTGCATCGGTGCCAAGATCCGTGAACGGCGCACCTGTTGCCAAGGGCCGCGTCAGTGTCACCGACCAGTGCCCGGCCGCCTGCGTTGCTTCCGCCGTAACAATGTTGCGCGGTGCGGGTGCGCGTTTGTCGAAAACAATCTGGGTTACAGCTTTGGCTGGCTGGCCGGGATTAAGCTGGGCCTGCCAATATTCAAGCTGATATCCGGCAGCGCGCAGACCATCCAGCTGATCAGGTGCCGCCAGCGTATCACCACCGCCCTGACGGGTCAGTTTCGCACGGGTCTTTGGCAAATACATGGTCCGCGTGGCACCTTGCGCGCTGGGCATTCCCGCCTGATCATCATGGCAGGCCGCCCAGCAACCGCCGCGATTCGCCTCTGGCACTTTTCCATTGTTGAACATGACCGTGACGGTGGTTGCGGTCGCAGGGTCCTGATGCATATCGGGCTGGGTGCCTTCGGCAAAATCCAGATGCACCAGCAGATTGGCCCCTTCACGCGCAACTTTTACGGTCGCCTGAATGGCGCCTGGCTTGCCAGCCACGGGTTCGGGTTCAATCGGGGGCTTTTCACCTGTCTTGAACTGTCGTGGCGTACCAGCAGCGATCTGCGGTCCCATGTCCTTTTCTTCGCCAATATGACAAACCGCGCAGTCCTTTCCCTTTCTGAAATCCGCAGCACCCGACATTGAATCCGTGGTCAATGCCCATTCCCAGGATGACTGGCCTGGCAGAAACAGAGTCACATCAAGTCCGGGAACTTTCGCCCAATCAGCAGCAAAGGCTGGTCCTGCCAGCAACAATGCGCTGGAAAGAGCAAGGGAACGGAGTTTGATCTTGTAGGACATGACAGGTATTTCCCTATTGAATATCGTTAAAGTCTTGATCTTTTTCTTTTGCATTGGGATCGACCGGCTTTTTGTGCGCGATCCCCTTGTGGCAATCGATGCAGGTCTGACCATCCGTCTTGGCACCTTCGTGGCTTGAACGCGCGCTTGGCTTTTGCGCGGCAAGATCCATCGAACCGAGTGCATGGCAATTACGGCATTCGCGCGAATCCGCCGCTTTCATGCGTTCCCATTCATGGGTTGCGAGTTCCAGACGATGTGATTCAAATTTTTCAGGCGTGTCCACATAACCGGTCAGGTGACCCCAGACTTCAAAGCTCGCCTTCATCTTGCGCAGCATCTTGGGACCCCATTCATGGGGTACGTGACAATCCGAGCATACGGCGCGGACGCCGACGGGGTTTTGAAAATGGATGGTTTTCTTGTATTCTTGATAAACATTGTCACGCATTTCGTGACAGGAAATACAAAACTCCAGCGTATTTGTAGCTTCGAGTCCTGTGTGAAGTCCGCCCCAGAAGACGATCCCGGCAATAAAGCCAAATACAGTCAGAAATCCTACGGAGTATCGCAAACTGGGACGCCGCAGAAAATCAAATGTTCCCCGAATGAATCGGCCAATACGACCTGAACTAGCCATAACCTTTTCCCCCGAGCGTTACGCTCAGGCGGGAATATGGACCCGGAACACCAGATGCGCTTTGATGCAAGTCAATTACAGCAAGATCAAAAATGCCAGTAAGTCTAAGTTCTTAACAATCCGAATAAGGAATAGGAGCAATATTTGATGTCTTTGTTTGCGCCCGACCCGATTACCCGGAAATATTCGGTAATTTTTAGGCCGTGCGAAACTCCATTAAGTGATTTTTCGTTCCAGGATTGGATATCGTCGCCAATATATTATCAATAAATCATCTGTATAAAATTGGTATGGAATATTTGTACTTGTTAGTAAATTGTGAATACTGAGAAACCTAAAGGCCTTGTGATTAATGAGCCCTATAATTGCCACTCTTTTGGGAATTTTTTTTGGTATTACTTTTCTCAATGCTATGATTATGTTTTATGTCTGGCGACGCCATTACCGCGAGCTGGCAACATCTTATTGGGCTGCGGCCAACATTCTGGCAGCGACCTCCGCGGCCATGTACGGGCTAAGGCCCTATCTACCTTTAAGCCTTTCCATTTTCTGCGGCTTTTTTGCTGGCGTCAGCGGTGTGCTGTTCATCGGCTTTGGTATAGCCCAGTTCGTTGGCCGTCCGCTGCCATGGCGAATGACCATTGTCGCATTAGCCATTCTTTCGGTAGGGCTGCCTTATTTTCTGTTTGTGCAGGACAATGCTGAGTGGCGTTTTTTAATCTATTCGATTTTGATTGTTTTAATAACTCTCAACACGGTGGTCTATCTGCTGAGACCGATCACACCTCCGGACGGCGATGCCCGAATTTTTGTCGCCATTGCGATGTTGATTTTTTCACTGGGCTGGATTGTTGAGTTTCTGATCACGGTTGAGGCGTTTCAAAACTTGCTTCCAATAAGTGAACAGGAATCTGAAATATTCTGGCTGTGTGCGAATATCACCAGCAGCATACTTTTGCCTATGAGCCTGTTACTGCTCATAAGCGAGCGACTGCTGGGTGAACTGGGACGGCAGGCCTCCATTGACAGCCTGACCGGCATTTTGAACCGCCGAGGTTTCTTTTCGCTGGCTCAGGTCGAAATTGCCCGCGGTATTCGGCATAATCGACCCGTTGCCATGATCATTCTGGATATTGATCATTTCAAACTTGTCAACGACCGATACGGACATGCAGCAGGCGACAAGGTATTGGTGCAATTGGCAGCGACAATTGGCCAAACACTGCGTCTGGGGGATCTTTTCTGTCGGATGGGTGGCGAGGAATTTTGCCTGCTTTTGACCGAAGTGGGGGAATTGGAAGCCATCAATATTGCCAAGCGGATCAAAGATCTGGTTTCCTCAAATGTCCTGCGACTTGGAACCGATGAAATTTCAATCACCGCAAGTCTCGGCCTGACTATGGTCGTTGAAACCAATGACAGCCTTTCTGATGCGCTGGCGGCAGCGGACAAGGCACTTTATCGGGCCAAGGACTTCGGGCGCAATCGCATAGAAATCGAACCGTCGACCAATCATGTTGTCCGCCAGTAATGATCATAGGCGTATATAGCGAAGCCGCAACGCATTGGCGATAACACTCAACGACGATGCAGCCATTGCTGCTGCGGCGATCATTGGTGATAACAGTTCACCCGTAAATGGATAAAGCGCGCCTGCGGCTACCGGAATACCCGCGGCATTATAGGCAAAGGCAAAAGCGAGATTCTGGCGAATATTGCGCATTGTTGAGCGCGACAATGTTATTGCCCGCACCACGCCATTCAGATCACCCCCCAGTAAAGTGATACCGGCACTTTCAATGGCAATGTCCGCACCTGTTGACATAGCAATACCAACATCGGCACTGGCAATTGCTGGCGCATCGTTTACGCCATCACCTGCCATCGCAACAACAGCGCCCCTTGCCTGCAGCCTGGCAATGATTGCGGCTTTGTCTTTTGGTAAAATCTCGGCCTCGATCCGGGTTATACCCAGGCGACGCGCGACCGCTTCAGCCGTGGCGCGATGGTCGCCTGTTACCATGACAATGCTGATACCCTGTCGACGCAAGCTGGCTAACGCATCAGGCGTTGTTTGTTTGATTGGATCGGCAATCGCGATGACGCCTGCAAACTGATGATCAATCGCGATATAAATAACTGTACATCCATCCTGTCGGAACTGTGCTGCTTTGGCATCAAACAGACCAGTATCGATACCACTATCAGCCAGAAAATGATTTCGCCCGACACGCAACTTTTGCCCGTCAACTGTTCCTTCAATTCCCTTACCAGGAAAACTGATAAAATCAGTGGCCTCCACCCGGGAAAGTCCGCGATCACGCGCAGTATGAACCATTGCCTGTGCCAACGGATGTTCGCTGCGACTTTCCAGACCGGCGACAAGTCTCAAGCCCTGATCTTCCGAAAATCCGGCCGACATCGACATGCTTGCGACCGCGGGCTTGCCCGTGGTCAGCGTGCAGGTTTTGTCCACAATCAGCGTGTCAACTTTTTCAAACCGTTCCAGAGCCGCCGCATTCCTGATCAAGATGCCAGCCTGGGCGCCGCGCCCCATTGCAACCATGATCGACATTGGCGTCGCCAGCCCCAAGGCGCAGGGGCAGGCGATGATCAGTACTGATACCGTCGCAATAAGGCTGTAGGTGAATGAAGGTACAGGCCCAAGAACAAACCAGCTTGTGAATGTGATAATGGCAACGGCGAAAACAACCGGCACAAACCATTTGGCCACTTTATCTGCCTGTTGCTGGATGGGCGCGCGGCTGCGTTGGGCATCAGCCACCTGGTTTACAATCTGGGCCAGCACGGTATCGTGTCCAATTGCTGTCGCTTTCATCACCAGCGCCCCATTCTGATTAAGCGTTCCGCCGATCACGCGCTGTCCCGCCTGACGTGATACCGGCATGGATTCACCGGTGATGATACTTTCATCCAGCGTTGAATGACCGTCTGTCACCACCCCATCTATTGGTACCTTTTCGCCAGGGCGGATACGTAAAAAATCGCCAAGCGCTATTTCGTCAACCGCAATATCCTCGTCCATATCGTTGCGAATACGGCGCGCGGTTTTGGGGGCAATATCCAGCAGCGCCTTGATGGCACTGCTGGTAAGCTGTCGCGCGCGCAGTTCAAGCACCTGCCCCAGAAGGACAAGCGTCGTGATGACTGCTGCTGCCTCGAAATAGACTGCAACAGTCCCGTGGGTGACATGAAATTCTGCTGGAAATTTTTCGGGAATAACCGTTGCAACAACGCTGTAGACCCACGATGCGCCAGTACCAAGCGCAATCAGAGTGAACATGTTGAAATTTCGGGTCCTGAGTGACGACCACCCACGCACAAAAAAGGGCGCGCCCGCCCAAAGGACAACAGGTGTTGCCAGCACCGCCTCAAGCCAGATGCCCATAACCGGTGGTAGCGGGCGCCAGCCAAAAGCGTGCGAACCCATTTCAAGCGTAAAGACCGGAATCGTAAGGGTGCTGGCGATCCACAGCCGCCGGGTCATATCAATGAGTTCCGGGTTCGGACCATTCCCGGCGTCTGGTGTCAGGGGTTCCAAAGCCATCCCGCAAAGCCGGCAAGTACCGAAATGATCCTGGATGATTTCCGGGTGCATCGGGCAGGTCCAGTCTGTGCCCGGCGGAGCCTCCGGCCTGGCAGGGGGCGCTGCGTATTTCTGGGGGTCATTTTCGAATTTTAATTTGCAACCGCCGCTGCAAAACAGCACCTCCACACCTTCGTGGACGAGTCGATGGGGAGTGTCCACCTTCGGCGTCATGCCACAAACCGGATCCATGCGGGGTTGGGCGATTGCATTCAGCATTTCAGCAATGTATCCCCAACTGGGTGTGTAATTGACGATAGGACAGTTAGGAAATCATTGATATAGCACCTGGGCGGATCAAAGCAGCCCGCGCGAAGGCACCGCCAAACAGGCGCGGGAAACTCCTTTGCAGTTCATTTCTGTCAGGCTTTAGGATATAGGCCCATCATATGAACGCCATCGTCCCGGTTCCAAAACCGCTTTTTTCTTATAAAAAACACTGGGCCGCCCGCCTAGGCACTGCACCATTCCTGCCGATGAGCCGGAGGGAAATGGATGAGTTGGGCTGGGACGCTTGTGATATCATCATTGTCACCGGCGATGCTTATGTAGATCACCCCAGTTTTGGTATGGCTATTATCGGTCGCCTTCTGGAAGCTCAGGGGTTTCGGGTCGGCATGATTGCCCAGCCTGACTGGACCAGCGCCGAACCGTTCAAGGCATTGGGGTGCCCAAAACTCTTTTTTGGCATCACCGCTGGCAATATGGACTCTATGGTCAACCATTACACGGCGGACCGGCGTATCAGACGCGACGATCATTATACGGCTGGTGGTCTTGCCGGACGCAGGCCCGATCGGGCCGTTACCGTTTACGCCCACCGCTGCCGCGAGGCGTATAAGGATACACCGATCATACTGGGTGGCATCGAAGCGTCGCTGCGCCGTATTGCCCAGTATGATCACTGGACCGAAAAGGTCCGCCGATCGGTACTGGTTGATGCCAAGGCCGACCTGCTGATCTTTGGCAATGCCGAACGCGCGCTCGTCGAAGTTGCTCATCTGGTTGCACGCGGAATACACCCTTCGGCAATCGACAACGTACGCGGCATCGCCGTCATCCGGAAAACACCACCAGAGGGGTGGAGCGAAATAGATGCGTCGGATATCGACAGCACCGAGGAAGGTGCACGGATTTCCAATCAGCAAAGCTATGTTCGGCTGCCTAGCTTCGAACAGGTGTCAGCCGATCCCGAGACTTATGCCCGCGCATCGCGGGTTTTGCACCGTGAAAGCAATCCGGGAAATGCCCGCCCGCTTATTCAGCGTCACGGCGATCGGGAAGTCTGGTTGACGCCGCCGCCAATCCCGCTCGAGACGCCGGAAATGGACGCAGTCTATGATCTGCCCTATGCGCGCGCACCGCACCCCCTTTATCAGGGCGAGAAAATTCCCGCCTGGGAGATGATCCGGTTTTCAGTAACGATTATGCGCGGTTGTTTTGGTGGCTGTTCGTTTTGTTCGATCACTGAACATGAAGGCCGGATCATCCAGAGTCGTTCGGAAGAATCAATCCTGAACGAAGTGGCCCGAATCCGCGACCGTACCGATGGCTTTACCGGTATCATTTCCGATATTGGTGGTCCAACCGCCAATATGTACCGCATGGCATGCAAGGATAAAAAGACCGAAGCGATGTGTAGGCGGCCTGCCTGTGTCTATCCCGATATCTGCAAGAACCTGAACACCAGCCATGAATCTCTGATCCAGCTTTATCGCAAGGTACGCGCGACACCAGGTATTAAAAAGGTGATGGTTGCATCGGGCGTGCGCTATGATCTGGCGGTGGAAAGTCCTGCCTATATAAAGGAACTGGTGACCCACCATGTGGGCGGATATCTGAAAATTGCGCCAGAACATACCGAGGCTGGTCCGCTATCAAAGATGATGAAGCCCGGCATTGGTAGTTATGATCGGTTTAAAAAGCTGTTCGACGCCGCCGTGCGTGACGCAGGCAAGAAATATTTTCTTATTCCCTATTTCATTGCGGCTCATCCCGGCACCACAGATGAGGACATGATGAATCTGGCGCTTTGGCTGAAGCGCAATAATTATCGTGCTGATCAGGTACAGACCTTTCTGCCATCGCCGATGAGTCTTTCGGCAGCGATGTATCATTCTGACATTAATCCGCTGCGCCCGGTGCGCCGGGGTGTATCCGAACCAGTACAAACCGCCAAGGGTTTGAAACAGCGCCGCCTGCACAAGGCGTTCCTGCGTTATCATGACCCTGAAAACTGGCCTATGCTGCGCGAAGCGTTGAAGCGAATGGGCCGTGCCGACCTGATTGGACCGGCAAAGCACCAGTTGATCCCCGGCATACGGCCGTCAGTAATCGGCGGTATGGGCCGCGCCAGCGCGCCATTAAAGCGGGGCGAAGGACAACGTTTCACCACCAAGGGCGTGCGCAACAGAGTAAAGTAGCAAGGTCCCGAAGGCAGGAAAATGTTTACCTGCCGCTATTGCCACTTGGGTCCAGCAATTGCAGACTACACCGGGCTGGAGAAAAATCGGGGGTCGGGATGAAAGCGAAATTGGCAGCATCTGCGCTATGGGCGGCACTCGTAATGATATCCGTGCCGCTGGCGGCAGAGCCGTTGAAATTTGAACTTTCATTTCCTTCAGAACGCTCGGCCCGGCCCGAAGATGGGCGAATGCTGCTGTTATTGTCGACAGACCCCGGCGACGAACCCCGCAACCAGATCAATCTGCATTACAACAGCCAGATTGTACTAGGCGTTACGGTGGACCAACTGGCGCCCGGTCAGTCAGCGATCATCGATGCCAAGGCTGCAGGCTGGCCCATAAGATCGCTGGCGGCGCTGCCGACAGGGGACTATTACGTTCAGGGTCTGTTCAACCGGTATGAAACTTTCCACCGCGCTGATGGCAAGACAATAAAACTGGCGCCAGATCGCGGCGAAGGCCAGCATTGGAATCAGGCCCCGGGAAATTTCCTTTCCAGACCCGTTAAGATTCACCTGGATGCCGCCCGCACTGGAACGGTGAAAATTGTTCTCGATCAGGAAATTCCGCCACTGCCTGCGATAGCGGACACGACCTATGTCCGGCGTATCAAAATCCAGAGCGAACTTTTGACAAAATTCTGGGGACGGCCAATATATATCG
>CAISDR010000091.1 GCA_903884125.1 uncultured bacterium | reverse complement strand
CGCTGCTAAACCAGCAGGGGATTGTCCAGGCGCGCGCGGTCAATCAGAACGGCGCGCAGGGCCAGTTACAGGCCGGGACACAGATATCAAATCTGGCAGTCAATGGTGCCGGATATTTCTCGGTCCAAACGCCGTTTGTGACCATTGATGCCAATGGTAATTCAACGCCGTCATTTACCAATGCATCACAGCAGTTCACGCGCAAGGGTGACTTCAACAAAGATGCCAACGGTTATCTGGTCAATTCCGACGGCAATTACCTGATGGGTGTTGCCCTAAACGGCACAGCGAATGGCGTTGTGGCAACATCAGCGCTTACGCCGGTCAAACTTGACCCGGCAGCCACTTCAAACGCGGTGGCGACGGCGAATGTAAATGGCAACCTGAATTTCCCATCCAATGCCGCTGATGGAGCGACCGAGAATTCGCTGATTTCCATCTATGATTCCACAGGTGCAAAGCAGTCCATTCCTCTGGTCTGGACCAAGCAGCCAGGTGGGGGCAACAACTGGTCGGTGGCTGCTGGCCAATTGCCTGATGGGGTTGGTGCTGTGACCGTGCCGAATGGTACGGTGTCGTTCAATGCTGACGGAACACTGGCGCCGGGCTCTGCCGGTGCTGCCGCAGGCGGTGCGGTCGGAATTAGTCTGTCTGTCCAGTATGCGAATGGTTCAACCGCCACCTCGCCACAGGCTATCAGTCTTAATCTGGGCACTGCCGCCAGCGGCACTGACCCAACAGCGGCAGGATATACGGCAGGCACCGGATCAACCCAGATGTATACCGGCGCTGGCGAGATGCAGATCGGTTCACTGACCAGTGACGGGCGGGCAACGGGTGCACTGACCGGCTTCACCATCGACAATACAGGTGTGGTCAGCCAGCAATTTTCAAATGGCGAATCGGTGCCGGTCTATCGGGTGCCGTTGACGACATTTCCAAATCCTCAAGGGCTTGCCCGCATCTCTGGTACATTATTTGGCGAAGTTGATTCCGCATCAGGTGCAGGTACCCGCAACTGGGCAAATCAGGGCGGCGCAGGTGGACTGCTGGCGAACACACTGGAACAATCCACGGTCGACACCGCCAAAGAGTTTACAAATATGATTCAGGCCCAGCGTGCCTATTCAGCAAACTCGAAATCGGTCACAACAGCGGATGAAATGATGCAGACGATTATTGGTGTCGCCCGATAGGTCTTAGCTGATCAGTTCGATGCGGAAATTTTCCATCACCGGATTGGCCAGCAGCTTTCGGCACATTGCATCAATTTCCGCTGTGGCGCGTGTTGCATCCGTCTCGGACAATGTCAGTTCAATGACCTTTCCCTGGCGGACATCACTGACGCCAACAAAATCCAGTCCGGCGAGTGCGCCTTCGATGGCTTTGCCCTGTGGATCAAGGACGCCTGATTTGGGCATGATGTATATGCGCGCTTTCATGCGTGATATTCCTGAAAAATTAAATGTCAGTCTTAGGTTGCAGCAATCGGGCCGTGCAGGCGCGGCCCTTCTTCCTTTAAGATCCCCAGACGCCGCGCCACTTCCTGATAGGCTTCGGTGACATTGCCCAGATCCTTGCGGAAGCGTTCCTTGTCCATATTTTCATTCTGGGCATTGTCCCACAAGCGGCAGCAATCAGGGCTGATTTCATCGGCCAACACAATACGGATCTGATCGTTTTCCCAGAGCCTGCCGAATTCCAGCCTGAAATCCACCAGTCTGATGCCGATACCCAAAAACAGACCCGTCAGGAAATCGTTGATCCGCAATGACAGCGCCATCATGTCATCAAGGTCCTGCGGCGTTGCCCAGCCAAAGGCGGTTATGTGTTCTTCGGTCACCATGGGATCGCCCAGTGCGTCGTTTTTATAATGCAGTTCGATAATCGAGCGCGGCAGAACCGTGCCTTCTTCAATGCCCAGCCGGGTCGAAAGGGAACCCGCTGCAACATTACGCACCACGACCTGCAGCGGGATCG
>CAISDR010000090.1 GCA_903884125.1 uncultured bacterium | reverse complement strand
GGCTTGGCTGGTTCGACAGGGTGTTTGCCTCACCCTCAAACCACCGGGTGCATCATGGCCAGAACGATTATTGTATTGACCGCAATTATGGCGGACTACTGATGATATGGGATCACATGTTCGGCACCTTTGTGGATGAGCGCCCTGATGAAAAGGTCATCTATGGCATTCGCGGTGCGTTACTCAGCTTTGATCCCATCGAGGCCAATCTGGTTGTTTATCGAAAATTATGGCGTGACTGCGCCCGGGTTAAAGGTATCCGGGCAAAGTTTGCGATCTTGCTGCAATCACCCAGCGCGCCAGGGGATCAGCCACGCACGCGCTTTGATCCAGAATCTTTTCAACGATACGATCCACCGGCCTCCATGCTGCGCAACTGGATTGGGTTTGGTGAATTCATGGTGCTTTATGTCCTGACCATGCATTTCACGGCGCAGGGACAGGCATTAAGCTGGTACATGGCTTCCATCGAAGGTGCATTGATTGTGGCCAAGGGATTTTCCATGGCCATGATCTTTAACCGCGATCCGCGCTATGCGTTCAGCGCGATTATCTGGGCAATCATCGCGGCACTTTGCATTGATTATAGTGCCTTGACCATGATCGTACTGGCGTGGGGGATCGTGGCACCCACGCTGCTTTATTTCGGCGACAGACAGGTTGCACCGGCTGGCCGCTAGCGCAATTTTCAATAGGCAGCGCCCTTCTTGGGCACTGGGGCGCATGATAACCTTTTCGTAGGGCGCAAACGCTTTCAACTTCGCAAAAAGCGAAATGCCGGTTGTGCCTGCGGCTGATAATCCGTTCACGCTGGCCCAAACCATATGGTTATCGAATTTTTAGCTATCAAATGTTTGACTATATCATCATAGGCGCAGGTGCCGCCGGGTCGGTACTTGCGGACCGGCTGTCTGCATCCGGGCGACACCGGATTCTGGTGCTGGAAGCGGGTGGGTCCGACTATCGGTTCTGGGTTCGTATGCCGCTGGGCTACGGGCGCACCTTCAATGATTCACAGGTCAACTGGAAATATCACACCGTTGCCCAGTCAGGTTTGTCGGGCCGATCAATCTATTGGCCGCGTGGCAAGGTGATGGGCGGATCATCATCGATCAATGCGATGGTACATATGCGCGGCCTGCGCTCAGACTATGACCATTGGCGCGACCAGGGGAATGACCAATGGGGGGCGGATTCTGTCTGGCCGGTTTTTGATCGCATCGAACAGCGTATTGACCCCAGGGGCGCGATATCCGGTGACGGGCCGGTTGCCGTCAATGATCTGCGCCGATATCTCCATCCGATGGGTACCGTGTTAACCCAGGCGGCTGCCGAACTGGACCTGCCACTTTCTGATGATTTCAACGGTGAAAATCCTGAAGGGTTGGGATCGTATCGGTTCAATATCCGCCAGGGCCGGCGATGGTCGGCATCCGATGCATTCCTGAAACCGGCACTGCGGCGCAAGAATGTAAAGCTTGAACTATACGCCCATGCCACGGCGATACGCTTTGACGGACGCCGCGCCGTTGGGGTGAATTACCTTCACCGCGGCGTGGCGAAATCAGCAGACAGCGCACAGGTCATTTTGTGTGGTGGTGCCGTCAACTCGCCCCAATTGCTGCAATTATCCGGCGTCGGTGCTGGCGGGCATCTTCAGTCCCTGAGCATTCCGGTGGTGGCCGACCTGCCAGCGGTGGGGGGAAATCTTCGCGACCACCTGTGCGTGACCTATACGTTTGTTTCCAAACGCTGGACGGTAAATGATCAGCTGAATTCGCTGGCGTCGCTTTTGCTGCATGGAACACGATACATGCTAACCCGCTCTGGCCCGATGGCGCTAAGCGTGAACCAGTTTGGTGGTTATCTGCGCGCCAATTCAAAAGCCCCCCATGCTGATACACAGCTTTACTTTAATCCGATTTCATATGGTGCGGGTGCGGGCGCAAACAAGGACGCCAGTTTACATATTGATCCATTTTCCGGGTTCATTCTATGCCATCAGCCTTCGCGCCCGACCAGCAAAGGCCGTGTTGATATTGTCAGTCCCGATCCATTGGCACCTCCCCGGATTGATCCGAACTATCTGTCAACGGGTGAAGACATTGATCAGGTGATTGCAGCCGGACGGATGATCCAGTCCCTGGCCAAAACCCATGCTTTTCGGTCGATCACCCAACGAGTCCTGGCGCCTTCCGTTATCGGGATGACAGACGATGATCTGCTTGCCGATTTCCGCAATCGTGCAGGCACGGTTTATCATCCGGTAGGTTCCTGCCGGATGGGCAACAGCCCTACACATTCGGTTGTGGATCAAAGTCTGGCCGTCCATGGTGTAGACGGTCTGCGTGTTGTTGATGCATCGGTTTTTCCATCGATCCCGTCGGCAAATACACATGCGCCAACCCTGATGGTGGCGGAACGTGCTGCCGAGATCATTTTGTCAGCCCAGGATTATTGACCAGGATACCCCCGATGAAACTTGATCAATTGCGCGTCTACATTGTCGGTAATCCGCCACCTGCATTTGGTGGGCGATATTTCGTATTTCTGAAAATCACAACCGCGTGCGGCATCGAAGGCTTTGGCGAAGTTTATGCGGCAACCTTTGGACCGAA
Source organism: uncultured bacterium (assembly GCA_903884125.1). GTDB lineage: Bacteria > Pseudomonadota > Alphaproteobacteria > CAISDR01 > CAISDR01 > CAISDR01. Next base: position 2,030 of record CAISDR010000090.1, on the reverse strand, counting down.
AGTTGTCGAATCAATGTTATGCGATGTGTTTGAGCGCAGGTTTCATGGCCGCTCGCCATTCGACATTGAAAAACTCTGGCGTGAGGTACATGGATCGGGATACAGCCAGCATCCCGATCTGGCATTGATGGGGGTATTAAGCGGACTGGAAATGGCCTGCTGGGACATTGTCGGCAAGGCAGTGGGCCAGCCGGTCTATAATCTGCTGGGCGGCAGAGTGCATGAACGCCTGCGCAGCTATACCTATCTCTATCCCGGTCCTGGCGAGGATGTGGATTTCTACCTTGATGCGGACCGCTCAACCGAGCGTGCGGTTGAATATCTGGCGCAAGGTTTTACAGCGCTCAAGTTCGATCCGGCTGGCCCATATTCTTCATATGATCCAAGACAGCCTGATCTGGTGGCGCTGGAACGATCCGCGCGTTTTATGCGGCAGATGCGTGAGGCTGTTGGGACCAGAGCGGATCTGCTATTTGGAACCCATGGCCAGTTCACAGCTTCTGGTGCATTGCGACTGGCGCGGATGATTGAACCTTATGATCCGTTGTGGTTTGAAGAGCCGACGCCGCCCGAAATGCCCGAACAGATGGCACTGGTCGCGCGTGGCACGTCTATTCCGATTGCAGCTGGCGAGCGGCTTGCAACCAAATATGATTTTGCGCGTCTGCTGAACCATAACGCAGCCTCGATCCTGCAAATGAATCTGGGTCGGGTCGGCGGGCTATTGGAAGCCAAAAAGATCGCTGGCATGGCAGAGGCCAATTACGCGCAGATTGCGCCTCATCTTTATTGTGGTCCTATTGTCGGTGCCGCGAATATCCAGTTGGCAACCTGTTCGCCAAACTTCCTGATATTGGAGGGTATTGGTCGCTGGGATGGTTTCCACGCGCAGATTCTGAAGAAGCCCATCCAGTGGCAGGATGGTTATGTCATTCCACCAACTGAACCCGGCCTTGGCGTTGAATTGAACGAAGAAGTTGCCCTGGCACATGCCTATCCTGCGGATGGCCTGCTGCATCTGGAAATGACCAACCGTCCGATTGGCGTTGATTAAGCTTGTATTTGTGCTGCCCGCGCTGTTTCAATCCCCGCCAGCCAATCGGTGCGCATTTGCGGCACGCATTCCAGCAGCCGGTCGATATAGGGGTCGCGGCCCGAAACCAGCGTTTCACCCAGCGCACCCTGCGCGATCATGCGGCCTTTTTTTAACACCGCCACCTTGTTGGCTATTTTTTCGACCAGTCCCAGATCATGGGTGATGAACAGATAGGCCAGACCGAATTCCCGCCGAAGCTTTTCAAGCAGTTTCAGAATTTCCTCAGCCACCAGCTGGTCCAGTGCCGATGTGATTTCGTCGCAAATGATCAGGTCAGGCTTTGCCGCAAGCGCGCGGGCAATGCACAGACGCTGCTTTTGTCCGCCCGATAAAGCACCGGGCAGTCGCTGCGCAATATCAAGTGGCAGTTCCATTTGCGTCAAAAGCTGTTCGACTCGCACCCGAACCGCCTCATCATTCAGGCCGAAATAAAACCGTAATGGGCGCGCCAGAATATCAAAGACTTTATGGCGTGGGTTAAGCGCAATATCCGGCAGCTGGAAGACAAACTGAATACGCCGGGCAAGATCGCGCGGTCGATCGTTGATCCTGGGGGGCAGAGTCTCGCCATTGAAGCGGGCGGTGCCGCCCGTGGGGGTAATTAATCCGGCGATGGCGCGCGCAAGTGTGCTTTTTCCGCTGCCGCTTTCACCCACCACGGCAAAGACATCGTTAGGGCAAATATCAAGGCTGATATCCGACAAAATCGGTGCAGCCCGGCCATAGCCCGCAGACAGATGGTCAATGGTCAGGATCGGTGTCGTTGACCCCATGTCAAAATGGGCTGGATGGGCATTGCGTTCGCTGACCAATGCCCGGGTGTAGGGTTGTGTCGCCCGGAAAAGTATTTCATGTGTGGCGCCGGTTTCAATCATACGACCTTGGCGCAGGACCATAATATGGTCAGCCATCTGGGCCACCACCGCCAGATCAT
>CAISDR010000089.1 GCA_903884125.1 uncultured bacterium | reverse complement strand
GTGATCCAGAACTTGGTGCCGTTCAGCACGTAATGATCACCGCGCCTGTCCGCACGCAGGCGCATCGACACCACATCCGAACCCGACCCGGCTTCCGACATGGCCAGCGCGCCCAGATGTTCACCCGTGATCAGCTTTGGCAGGTAGCGACGTTTTTGTTCGGCGGTGGCATGACGCCGGATCTGATTGACGCACAGATTGGAATGCGCGCCATAGGAAAGCCCGACCGAAGCTGATCCGCGTGAAATCTCTTCCATGGCGACCACATGGTCCAGATACCCCAGACCTGTGCCACCATCGGCTTCGTCGACCGTGATGCCCAACAGGCCCAGCGCGCCAAATTTCGGCCACAGACTGCGCGGGAAGGTGTTGGTCCGGTCGATATCACCAGCCAGAGGGGCCAGTTCGGCAGCTACAAAGGCCCGCACGCTGTCGCGCAGCATTTCAGTTGTATCTGACAGGCCGAAGTCCAGCCCCTGAAACCCCATACCAGACATGTTTGCCCCCTGATTTGGGTTGATCCTATCGCCGGGCGTGTCAAGGCACCAGCGACAAAGCCCGGCACCACCTCAGCCCCGGTTGTCCCCCCTTGGGGCCGGGATGGCTGGGCATGGCCCTGAAAATCCTGAAATTTCTGGTAGAATGATCCATTGGTGCGGCCGAGAGGAATCGAACCTCCACGGGATCTCTCCCACAGCGACCTCAACGCTGCGCGTCTACCAGTTCCGCCACGGCCGCACTGGAGGGGCGCTGATAGCAAATCCTTTGGCGCTTGTGAAGGGTTAAGTCTCGTATGCCTTCAAAGTATCGGTGATCGATACCGCTATTTTTTCACCGGATACGATGATTTCACCACGTGCGATCAGGCGGTTATTGGCATAAACAAAGACTGGCTCATCCTGATTGGTGTCCAGTTCGATCACGGCACCACGACCCATTTTCAGCAATTGGTGGATCGGCATGACGGCTTTGCCCAGCACGACCGATATTTCAACATCGACTTTTTTGACCGCGGACATGATCGATGCTCCTGAGGCCGACCTCAAAAACGGGCCGCCTGATAATCGAAGCCTAAACCTGACAGGACTTGGTTGCCAGTTGGTTAACGACTAAAAAGATGAACATGACTGCCCCGCCCGACCTGTCCCGCCTCTACCGTCCCGATCCGGCTGTCGACTGGATCGTGGCTTCCGGACTGACACCCTACCCTCAGGCTGTCGAATGGATGGAAGCGCGCGCCGAAGCGATACGGGCCGGTTCAGTGCCAGAGGCGATCTGGCTGGTGGAACACCCACCGCTTTATACTGCTGGCACCAGTGCGGCCGCAGATGAACTGGTCAGTCCTGATCGTTTTCCGGTTTATCCATCCGCGCGGGGCGGTCGATACACCTATCACGGGCCGGGTCAGCGGGTGGCCTATGTGCTTTTGGACATCAGGGCGCGCGGCGGGGATTTGCGGGCGTTTGTGTGCGGGCTGGAGACCTGGGTCAAAGCCACACTGGCGCGCATGGGGATCAGTGCGGAGATCCGGCCGGGCCGGGTCGGCGTTTGGGTGCCCTGTGCAAATGGTGATGAAAAAATTGCGGCCATCGGTATCCGGGTGCGGCGGATGGTGTCTTATCATGGCCTGTCGATAAATGTGGCCCCGGACCTAGGTCATTTTTCCGGCATCATTCCGTGCGGGATTACTAACGCGGGGGTAACCAGTCTGCAGGCGTTGGGACAGACCACCTCGATGGTTGATGTCGACGAATTCCTGAGGCAGGAATTCGAGCGCCTTTTTGGCCCGATTACTTTGGCGAAAGGGTAAACTTTATGCGCCCGTCAATCAGGCCCAGTCCCAGAGCAATTGTTCCAAAGCCCAGCAGTGCATAAACACCAACCTGTTCGCCCAGCACGATGGCCCCCAGTATAACCGCGCCAATGGGCGAGATCAGGGTCACCAGCATCAGTCGCGTCGCCCCGGCCGATGCCAGCAGATGAAAATAAATAATGTAAGCCAGCGCAGTCGCCCCCAGCGCCAGCGATAGCAACCCGACCCAGGCGGCAGGGCCGATATGCAACTGCCAGGGCTGATCCATAATCAAGGAGAACGGTGCAAGCGTTGCAGCCCCCATCAGCAGGGTGCAGGTCGCATTAGATATAGCCGACCGGCCTTTGAACCGCCTGCCGAAAATCCCGGCATAGGCATAGGTGGCACAAGCGCCAAAGGATGCAATGACTGCCAGCCATTCATCTGGTGGTGCAGACCAGGCGTCCGGCCCCATCAGGATCGCCACCCCCAAAATCCCGGCAATAACGCCAAAAATCCGCCCGAATGTGAGTGCCTCGCCAGTATGCAGCACTTGCGCCAGCACAACGGCAAACATCGGCGTTGTGGCATTAAGGATCGCGGCATAGCCGCTGGAGATCGATTGTTCCGCCATGGTGATCAGCACCTGGGGAATGACGTTATTGAAAAGACCCATGATGAAGAACTGAACCCAGATCGATGCATCACGCGGCAGCCGTTCGCCTTTGGCCAGCATCACCAGCCACAATGCGCCCGCGCCAAGGCCCAACCGGATCAGAACAAGGGTTGGCGGTGGCACCTCCCTGACAGCCACAGCGATGGCCAGGAACGACGTGCTCCAGATCGCGCCCAGAAATATCAGTGCGCCCCACTGGCGCAAACTCATCGGTTGATCGGTGACACTCATATGGTTGGCAGAATTGAAAATCCCTGCGGGTTTTCATCATGGCCGGGCGGCATTTCGCTGACCTGATCCACGCGACTTCCTTCAGGTCCCACAAGCAGGGCACGATGAAAGGCTTCGATACTTTCAAGAGGCCCCATGGCCAGAACTTCCACCGATTGATCACGACGGTTGCGCACGTATCCGGAAAGATCGAGCGTCAGGGCGCGTGCCATCGCATAGGCACGAAAACCTACCCCCTGGACATAACCGGTGACGCGATAACGCTGGGTGATATTCATTCGGATTATTGTACCGATGCAGGCGTAAGCACGCCCTCGATCAAAGCGGCGATCACACTAAGCCCCAGGGCTGCCGCCAGAACCAGTGCAATCTCACCTATAAGGGTCACCATCAGCCATAAAAATAATGTACCGCACAGACTGGCGGCCAGCCGCCCGCCCAGGGGGTGCGCTAAGGGCCGCCCGAATGACAGCATCAGCCAGTCGCCCAGCACGGCAATGGCGATGATCAGCGCCACGCCAAGAAGGGCTGCATAAAACAGGCCGAAGATCACGGCAAATGGCAGCCCGAAAATCGTTATGGCAAATATCAGAATGACCAGCGGCGGCACGATCAGAACCAGCATGCCGTCGCGCAGGGAATGAGCCACCGTTGTATCAAAGGCGACCCGAGCCTGTTCGACCATGTCGGGCATCCGCCACACGACCAGGCCCGCACACAGGCCGGAAGCCAGAACCAGCCATCCCCAATGACCGCCATCTGAACTCTCTGACCTGCCCAGCCGTGAAACACGAACCAGCGACCCATCAATTCTGGCGCTATCGTCAACTTCAGCCGGTTCCGAACTGACATAGGTTACAACGCCATTAACCCGCGCATTCGGACCGAACTTCAGATGGCTGGCAGCCACCTGAACATTGCCATCCATCCGGCCATTG
>CAISDR010000088.1 GCA_903884125.1 uncultured bacterium | reverse complement strand
TGGCCGCCGAAGAAACCCTTCTCGCGGCTGAACATATGCATCGAGCCGCCTTTGCCTTTCGACAAGCCCCCTGCGCGGCCGGTCAATTCAGCCATAACGCCTTTGGGATCCATGCCGCAGGCCAGCATGTGGCCATGGTCACGATAGCCCGTGATCACCTGATCACCCGGCTTGAGACAGGCCTGCATGCCCACAACAATGGCTTCCTGGCCAATATACAAATGACAGAATCCGCCGATCAGGCCCATGCCATATAATTGCCCGGCGCGCTCTTCAAAACGGCGGATCAGCAGCATGTCCCTGAGATAGCCAAGCAGTTCTGCCTTGTCCGCGCCAATTCCGGCGGGCTTTGCTTGTGATGGGCTGGCTGCCTTGGGTGCGGGACCTGATTTTATATTTTTGGCCATTGAGCCTCCTCCCCTGTTGCAGGGAGTATAGCTGCCCTTGATGACACTTGCGACCACCAAGCCAATGAGGTTAACGCATGTTGACCGCGCATAAACAGCACGGCAGCACTTGCAAAAAGATCATGGGTGAATTTCGGCGCAAATGCTGCACCGCAATAGATCAGCGTTTTTCGACGATCACCAGATCGGGCGCATCAGCATAGCCCAGCGTTTCACGCGCACGTTCATCCAGCATGTCACGATCAAGGGTTCCAGGTCGCAACAGCGCGACCCGATGCTCCGACGCCTTGCGCTGCGCCAGCACCTGATCACGTTCGGCGGTCAGGGACTGAATTTCCTTGGTGAGCCGCCAGTAAGCCAGGAGACCAAATTCGCCGTGCACCATGTGATAGCCGAAATAGGTCGTGCCAAGGGCACAGACCACCGGCAGGATCGCATAGCGGCTGCGCTTTCTGATTTCGATAAGAATCGACATGATTCCAATGTGATACGAGCCGCGACTCCGGTCAAGTATGCAAACCACGTTACCTTACCGAATATCCAATCCGGCCAACGCCGAACCCCCGGTCCATCGGGTTGCCGGTAAGGGCAAAGATCAGCACACGGAAATTGCCCGGTGTAGGCGGCATTACGGAAAACGCGCAAAGCACATAATCCTTGCCCGTCAACTTGCCCAGATGCCAAACTTCGCCGGAAGGATAATGAAACCAACAATAACGGGGCGGCATGACGCAGCCGGGCAATGACCAGCCGATCGAAGAACGCCTTTGTCTTGCCACCACCGCGCGATTGGGTGCCGGGCAGATTTTGGGGCTGGCACGGCTGTCGGGCGGGGCCAGCCAGGAAATCTGGTCATTCGTGTTTCAGAACGCAGATCAGACTTCGCCAGTCCGACTGATCCTGCGCCGCGCGCCGCCGGGCATCAATGCAGGCGAAAGGGACACGGCCGTAACCCTTTCAACCGAAGCCGACGTGCAGCAACGCGCAGGTGCGGCCAATGTACCGGTCGCCCCGATACGGTTCGTCCTGAACCCGGATGACGGGCTGGGCGATGGCTATGTGATGGACCATGTGGATGGCGAAACCATAGCCCGCAAGATTTTGCGCGATCAGGTTTTTGTCCCCATACGCCCGCATCTGGCGCGCCAATGTGGCGAAATTCTGACCCGACTGCATCAGACGCCGGTCAAGGGTCTTAGCCTGCGCAATTTCGGCGCCGCCGATCAGCTGGCGCGCTATCGGGCGATCTATGAAAGTTTCGCAGACCCTCGTCCGGTCTTTGACTGGGCCTTTGCCTGGCTGGGGCGGCATCCGGCCATTGGACAGGCAACGCCTGATCCTGACAATGCGGTGCTGGTTCACGGTGATTTCCGCAATGGCAATCTGATGATCGGGCCGGATGGCGTGCGTGCGGTTTTGGACTGGGAATTGACCCATCTGGGCGATGGTCACGAAGACCTGGGCTGGATCTGTGTAAATTCATGGCGGTTTGGTGAAATCGACCAGCCGGTTGGTGGCTTTGGGTCGCGCGAAGACCTGTTTGCCGGATATGAGTCCCTTGGGCGCGGTAGCGTTGATCCCGAGCGGGTGCGGTTCTGGGAAACATTCGGCACGCTGAAATGGGGCATCATGTGCATGACCATGACCGCCACCCACCTGTCGGGGGCTGCCCCTTCGGTCGAACGTGCCACAATCGGGCGGCGGGCATCCGAGACTGAAATTGATCTGTTGGACATTATCGCGGGAGATGCCTGATGCCCCACCGCCCTACCCCGTCCGACCTGATCGAGGCTGTCCGCCAGTTTCTGGAAACCCGTGCGCTGCCCGTACTGTCTGGCCACACGGCCTTCCACGCGCGCGTTGCCATCAATGCCCTGTCCATTGTCCTGCGCGAACTGGATCAGGGGGCGGCCCATGATGCGGCCGAACATGACCGGCTGGTCAAACTTCTGGGACAGGATGCCCCGCTGGATGACCTGCGCCGGATGCTTGCCGAACAACTTGGCAATGGCGCCATGGATGTGCAATCGCCCGACCTGATCGCACATCTTAAAGCCAGCACCATGGCGCATCTGTCCATAGACAATCCCAAATATGCCGGATACCAGCGCGCACTTTCAAAGGACAGATAAGATGACCCTGATACTTTTCCGCAATGGCCGGGTTCTGGATGTGATCGGGGGTCAGACCATTGCCGGTCGTGAGGTGCTGGTCGATGGGGCAACAATTGTTGAAGTGTCGGACAGGCCGATCCAGTCACCCGATGCGCGGGTGATTGATCTGAAAGGCCGGACATTGATGCCGGGGCTGATAGATGCCCATGCCCATGCGATTGCCATTGATGTGGATCTGGGGCATCTGCCGGCCATACCGGTCAGTCTGGTCGCCCATGAGGCGGGCGCGATGCTGCGCGCCATGCTTGATCGCGGTTTCACCACCATTCGCGATGCGGGCGGGGCGGACAAGGGGCTGGCAACAGCGGTTGAAAAAGATCTTATCCAAGGTCCGCGCATGTTTATTGCGGGCAAGGCGCTGAGCCAGACCGGCGGTCATGGCGACGGGCGGTCGGTGACGACAGAAGTGGGCACCTGTGCGTGCACGCAGGCCGGCGCCGACCTGTCACGCATTGCCGATGGCGTGACCGAAGTGCGCCGGGCTGCGCGAGATGAATTGCGCAAGGGGGCAAACCAGATAAAGATCATGGCATCCGGTGGGGTGTCATCGCCCAATGATCCGATTTGGAATCTGCAATATTCCGAAGAGGAAGTACGCGCCATCGTCGAAGAAGCAGCCGCCTGGCGCACCTATGTCATGGCTCATGCCTACACGCCGGAGTCGATCCATCGTTCGATACGTTTCGGTGTCCGGTCTATTGAACACGCAAACCTGATTGATGCTGAGACCGCTGCCTTTGCAACAAAGCATGGCGCATTTGTGGTACCCACACTGGCAACTTATGACGCGATGGAAAATTTTGGCACAAAAGTTGGCCTGCCCGCGACCAGCCTTGCCAAACTGTCGGATGTATCAAAGGCGGGACGGCAGTCGCTGGAGATACTGGCACAGGCCGGCACAAAAACCGGATTCGGCACCGATCTTTTAGGCGTGCTGCAAACCTATCAGTGTGATGAATTCCGCATTCGTGCCGATGTGCTCCCGCCAGCTGAAATCCTGCGCCAGGCGACCATCAATAATGCTGAATTAATAAAGATGACGGGCCGTCTGGGTGTGATCGCCACCGGCGCAATTGCCGACCTTCTGATCGTGAATGGTGACCCGCTGGCAAACCTGGCGCTGCTGGAAGGACAGGGCGAAAACCTGTCCCTGATCATGAAGGCCGGCCGGATCTATCGGGAAATCAGCTAGCCTTCATCCAGATTGGATTCAGATGCCAGCGACAGGCTCATCAGGGATAAAAGCTCAGTTGTGTGTTCAAACGACAGCTGGCCCTTCATCGACTGGGCCATGGCCGTTTCGTGAAGATAGGTGACCTGTGCCAGTGCTGTGGCGGTATAACCCAGCACCCAATAGCGTTTGGGCACGGTTTCAAGGAAATTTCTGAACGGTCTTGGATCGCCATTTTTCAGAAACGATGCAT
>CAISDR010000087.1 GCA_903884125.1 uncultured bacterium | reverse complement strand
GGCTTTGCCAGCCTGCTTGAAGACACCCGTCTTAATGCCATTCTGCTGGGGCCGGGGGCGGGAAGGGCTATCGGCAAGGGCGTGGACCTTGGGGAACTGGTGACCTGTGCGCTGGGCTTTGGACGGCCGACGGTGCTGGATGCTGATGCCCTGACCTGTTTTGGCGAAAGGCAGGATGACCTGTTCGGGGCAATCAGAGGGCCGGTCGTGATGACCCCGCATGAGGGTGAATTTGCCAGGCTTTTCCCCGACCTTGTGAAATCCGGGGGCCGGTCAAAAATCGACCGGGCCTGCGCGGCAGCCCGGCGATCTGGTGCGATTATCGTCCTTAAGGGGCCGGATAGCGTCATTGCCGAGCCGTCCGGTCGGGTCACGATCAACGCCAATGCGTCCCCATTTCTTGCCACGGCTGGATCCGGCGATGTCCTGGCAGGGATGATCTTGGGTCTTTTGGCTCAGGGGATGGCGGCGGGGCTTGCAGCCCAGGCCGGGGTATTTGCCCATGGGTGGGTGGGATATCACCTGGGTCCGGGGCTGATTGCCGAGGATTTGGCCGATGCTTTGACACATTTTCTGCGCGGACCTGTTGCGCCATCGGGGATCATGGGCTAGAAACCGCCGGCTTGGGCCGGGCAACCGGTCCCGAGCAAAAGCCTTTTGGTGTGCCATCTGCTGGCCTGGCAAGGGCACGGAAAATGCCAATGCGGGCGTGGTGGAACTGGTAGACACGCTGGATTTAGGTTCCAGTGACGCAAGTCGTGGGGGTTCGACTCCCTCCGCCCGCACCAGAATTGGAAACGTGGCATCGGAAAATGCGCTTGAACCGTCGGCTTGGCGCACCGGCATTTTTTCCCAATGGGCCGCGCCCGGCGGCGATCCTATTTAGAGCGAAGATCATGCAGGTTTCAAAAACCAACGAAGACGGCCTTACACATTCCTTTACCGTGACCTTGTCGGCTGCTGAAATTGATAGCCGGGTCGAAGCGAAACTGATCGAGATACGCTCTCAGGTTCAGCTAAAGGGATTTCGTCCGGGCAAAGTGCCGATGGGTCATCTGAAGAATACCTATGGCAAGTCCGTTCTGGGTGAAGTGGTTGAAAAGGCCGTGACAGAGGCTTCTGCCGAGGCGACCCGCGAAGCATCGCTGGTTCCGGCCAGCCAGCCCAAGATTCAGATTACTAAGTTTGAAGACGGTGGCGATCTGGAATTTTCCATGGTCATCGACACCCTGCCGCCAATTCCGCCCATTGAACCGCGCACCATATCCGTGGAACGCCTGACGGTTGAAATTTCCGAAGCGGACGTTGATAGCGCCATCGACCGTCTGGCAAAATCCAGCCGCTCGTTCAATCCGCGCGCCGAAGGCGAATCAGCACAGTCCGGCGACACGGTATTGATTGATTTTGTCGGCACCGTGGATGGTGTTGCCTTTGCCGGTGGTACATCCACTGACCACAATCTGGAACTGGGATCGGGCCAGTTCATTCCTGGTTTTGAAGACCAGCTGATCGGCGCGAAAAAGGGCGACCGGCGCGACGTTAATGTCACCTTCCCGGAAGAATATCAGGCACCTGATCTGGCCGGAAAAGCTGCGGTCTTTGTGGTAACGGTCAAGGAAGTCAGCCAGCCCGCCGCGGTTGAGCTGAATGATGAATTTGCCAAGAAGTTCGGCATGGAAACCATGGAAGCCTTGCGCGAGGCAGCCCGTGGTCAGGTATCCCAGGAATACAAGCGTATTTCGCGTGCGCGCCTCAAGCGTGCGCTGCTTGATGAGCTGGACAAGAAGTTTTCGTTCCCCCTGCCACCGTCATTGGTCGAGGCGGAGTTCGAACAGATCCTGGGGCAGGTACGTGGTCAGATGCAGTCTGAAATGGCTGGAAGTGACGCTGCTGCACCTGAGATCGATGACAGCGACAAGGCAGAGTTCCGGTCGATTGCCGAACGCCGGGTTCGGCTTGGGCTGCTGCTGGCCGAAGTTGGTCGCCTGAACAATGTCCAGATCGCTCAGGAGGATTTGAACCGCGCCATTGTGGAACAGGCGCGTCGTTATCCGGGTCAGGAACGCCAGGTTTTCGAATATTTCAACAAAAACGCCGAAGCGGTCGCCGAATTGCGCGCGCCATTGTTCGAGGAAAAGGTCGTGGACTTTATTCTGGAACTGGCCGAAGTTTCAGAACGTACGGTTACCCGCGAGGAATTGATGGCCGATCCGGATGCAGTGGCGGACGCCGCCTGATCAAGGTCGCCCGAGCGGATTGAAGTCGGCATCCCAATCAGGCACTTGACGGGCATGATAAGCTCATGCCTGTTTAGGTGAAGATGCCGGTCCAGGCACCAAAGAACGCATTGCAGTCGAGGCGAGCATATCCGCATGAGAGATCCGGTCGAATTCTATAACAGCACACTCGTCCCCATGGTGATCGAACAGACCAACCGGGGCGAACGGGCTTATGACATCTATTCGCGCCTGTTGAAGGAACGCATCGTGTTCATCACGGGGCCGATCAATGACATGGTGGCATCGCTGGCAACTGCCCAATTGCTGTTTCTGGAATCTGAAAACCCAAAGAAAGAGATCGCCATCTATGTGAACTCGCCCGGCGGGATCGTGACGTCCGGTCTGGCGATCTATGACACGATGCAGTTTATCCGACCCCAGGTATCAACCCTGTGTATCGGTCAGGCGGCATCCATGGGCTCGTTATTATTGTGTGCGGGTGAACATGGACAGCGCTTTGCGCTGCCCAATGCCCGAATCATGCTGCATCAGCCCTCGGCCAGCTTTCAGGGTGTGGCCTCCGACATCGAACGCCATGCGGTTGAAGTGATTGCCCTGCGTGACCGGCTCAACCGAATCTATGCCAGGCACACCGGTCAGGAACTGGCCCGGATCGAGGAATTGCTGGACCGTGATTCATTTATGACCCCGGAAGAGGCGAAAACCTTTGGAATCATTGATGAAGTGATCACCAAGCGGGAAGCCCCGGCGGATGCCAAGGATAGCCCGGCGCGCTAATTGACGTTGGCGCGTACATCACTAATATCATTAAGCGGACTTGAACCGAAACGCTCAGCGTGATCGTATAGGTTCTATGACACCGCCAGCAGGCGTGGTCTGGGTGTGGTGCCCGGACCCTAATGCCCGCAACAGGCGCGGCCGTAAGGCGTAGGATTGAGATGAGCAAGGCAACCGGCAGCGATTCGAAAAATACCCTGTATTGCTCCTTCTGCGGCAAGAGCCAGCATGAAGTGCGCAAACTGATTGCAGGGCCGACCGTATTCATCTGCGATGAATGCGTCGAATTGTGCATGGATATCATCCGCGAAGAGAATAAAACCGCGCTGGTCAAGTCGCGTGATGGCGTGCCAAGCCCGCGCGATATCTGTCGGGTGCTGGATGATTATGTGATCGGTCAGTTCCACGCCAAACGCGTTCTGGCGGTGGCGGTTCATAATCACTACAAGCGCATTGGCCAGAATACCAAGTCGGGTGATGTTGAACTGGCCAAGTCGAACATCATGCTGATCGGCCCCACGGGCTGCGGCAAGACTTTGTTGGCCCAGACCCTTGCACGCACGCTGGATGTGCCATTCACAATGGCTGATGCCACGACCCTGACCGAAGCGGGCTATGTGGGTGAAGATGTTGAAAACATTATCCTCAAGCTGTTGCAGGCAGCAGATTACAATGTGGAACGCGCCCAGCGCGGCATCGTCTATATCGACGAAGTGGACAAGATCAGCCGCAAGTCTGACAACCCCTCGATCACCCGTGACGTATCGGGCGAAGGTGTGCAGCAGGCCTTGCTAAAAATCATGGAAGGCACGGTCGCCAGCGTTCCGCCCCAGGGTGGCCGCAAACATCCGCAGCAGGAATTCCTGCAGGTGGATACGACCAACATCCTGTTTATCTGTGGCGGTGCGTTTGCCGGCCTCGAAAAGATCATTTCGGGCCGCCGCAAGGGCACATCCATTGGCTTTGGTGCCACCGTGGCAGGGCCTGATGAACGTCAGACCGGCGAAGTC
>CAISDR010000086.1 GCA_903884125.1 uncultured bacterium | reverse complement strand
TTGGCGATATCGGAGAAAGGACTTTCCGAGCCGGTGACTTCATCGATGACCTTGGCAGTAGCGGGCAGCTTGCTCAGATCCCAGCCTGGTCCGATCGCAGCGGCGAAGATGGTGCCATTCTCACTGGCATCATCGGCGGCGGCCTGGGCGCGCTGCTCAGGCGTGGCGTCCGCCATAATGCGCCTGACCTCGGCCAATTCCGCCAGCGCCCGTGGCGAACCAGCGGCCGGTTGCGGCGGTAGAAAATGAGCCGGATCATAGAAATCCGAAGGCTTGAGCAGGCCCGGGTCCGCAGCCTGAACCGGCGCCAGCAAGACAAGAACGGTAAAAGCCGACAAAGCAGCAAGCGTGATACGCAATGCTAATCTCCTTTTCGGACGCAGCCGTCTGTGCAATCTGAAAGTCTGAAGGCGGTGGTCAACATCTGGGTTCTGTTTGCTGCCTGCAATTTCTTCCGTTCAGCCAATCCAGACAGCCTGCCCGCCGAACCCGCCACCAGGCGCGGAGGCCAGCAAGCCATGGCGGACCAAGCGCGCACGCCTCACAGCCGGGCGGTGATGGTGAGCTGATAGCCTCGCTGCGGCTGGTAGGAATACTGGTCCAGGCTGTTGGGCCGGTTGATGACATCATTGACGCTGGCCGCGGGAACCGTGCCGTTTCCGGCCGTGGTGGTCTTGTCATTGATTTTAACAGCGCCGAGGCTGCGTGAATTCAAGAGATTAGATACGCTGAAGCCGAACTCAAACATGCCCGCGGTAATGCTCGCCTTGAAATCCACATTGCTGTAGGCGCCGAGCTTGTAAAATGTGCTGTTGGCGTTGTCGGTGAATTGCTGGCCAACAAGTTTGTCGATCAATGAAATCTTCCACGGCCCATTCTTGTAGAAAATGCCCTGAGCGGAGGTCCACATCGGCGCGTTGCTGATCCAAAGACCACCGGTCTTGGCCGAGCCGAGCGAAGCATTGGCAAACAACGACAATCCCTGAAGAGTGCCATCAAAGGCATAAGTGCCTTCACCTTCAATGCCCTTGTAGAAAGCCTTGCCTGTGTTTAGGGCGCATGTCTCACTCGCTGATCCCGTGAATGGCGCCTGGTTGCAGGGCTGAAAAACAATGTTGTTGTTTACGCCAATATAGTAGATGTCGCCATCAAATGTGAAATTGTCGGCATAGAAGACCGTACCAAGCTGATAGTTGGTGGTGGTCTGGGCCTTCGGATAGGTGGTGGTGGGCTTTGCCTGCTCGAAAGCGGAGATGTCCGGGACATAGATGCCTTGAGCGTACTGGGCATAGACACTCCAACTCGGCTGGATCTTGTAGTTCACCATCGCGAATGGCAGGTCCCGGGTTGTTGTGAAGCCGCCAAATACCGGCACCACGGGCTTGGTTTTCTGTTCCAGCGGCGCGGCGACGCTGCGTGACCAGTCCACATATTTGAAGCCGGGCGTGATGGTCAGGCCCGGCAAGGGGTGCAATTCAAGCTCAACAAACGGCTGATACTGGCTCCAGTTTGAATGTTCCTCATATTCAAAATAGCCGCCATTGAAAGGCGCCGAAGTGGGCGTCGCCACGACGGTGTTCGGACTCGCGGTGGAGTTATAGAGCCTGGAATCGGCAAAGGTCTGGTTGTGCCAGGGGTTGCAAGCGCTGGCGGGATTGGCGCCGAAGCATTTGGTAGCGTCATAGTCGGAACGGGCGCGCTGTGAAGCCGAATTCTCCCACCACAGGCCGGCGCGCAATTGGCCAGTGAGCCAACCAAAATCAAAGTCCTGGGTGGCGCGAAAAATATTGCCAAACATGCGGAAGGCGTTTTGCTTGGTATAGCCAGGCACGTCGTTTTTGAGAAAAACATGATTGACGATGGAGCCATTTGTCTGGGTGATTCCGGCCGTGATGTTTGCCTGCGTCTGCTGGATCGACACCGTGCTCTCAGTCTTGTTGACATAGGCATAAGTGTAAAAAGTATCGTCAATGGTAAGCGTGTCGCTCAGATTGCCGCGCAGCCGCAGATAATCCATATCCGTCTTTTTGTGAACATGGTTATAGGCCGCATAGTTTCCGGCACTTGGATTAGTGTCCTGCAGAGCGTAATTCTTGCCAAAGGTATTGATCTGGGCCGGAGTAATGCCAGCATTGTCGTTCAACGTCTGGAACAGACCGTTATAGTTGGCGAAAAAAGTCAGGCTCCAGCCGGGCGCCAAGTTGGTCTGCGTCTTGACCAGTAAGTTCTGGGCGTTACTGCCCTGAAGGGTAAGGTAGCCTTTCGAACGCGTGTCTTGAAAATTTATCATGGCCCGGCTGTTGAGGCCGGCCAAATCGAAATCGCCGGATTGATAATTGGTGCTGGCCATGAATGTGCCCCAGCTTCCGCCGGTGGCCACCAGTTTGGCATGGCTATCAGGCGTCAATACATCCGAGTACATGTTAATTGTGCCGCCATAAGTCGCGGCGCCAAGGCTGCCGGCGTTGCCGGGGCCGCGGTCGACTTCAATGCTACCGATCGTAGAGCCCGGAAAATAGGATTGGGAATGATGCGAGGGGCCATTGCTGTCACCAAAAGGAATCCCATCATAGCTCATACCGTAGCTGCCATCGGGAAGCCCGCGCATGGTGTTCTTGACACCGCCGTCAGACAGTCCCGGACCATTGACGTCAAATCCCGTCATGCCTGGGGCAATAGCGAGGATGGTGGTGTAGTCGGCGGTTGAGGCCACCGAATCCTGGATATAGGAATTGTTGATGATGGTTTGCGGTTGCATCGTCTCCAGCGATGCCTTGGCCGGCGCGACATCGGGGTTGAACTGGGTGCCCGTCACCACAACCGTTTCGGTGGCGCTGTCATTGCGGGCGACCTGCTCGGCATGGGCGGGCGCGGTGAAGAAAGCGCCGGAAACCAGGAGCGCCAGGCAGGTGGAAGAACCGAACAGGCGATTGCGGATGGAAGACATGTGAAACCCCTTCTTGTCATGCTTGGGGCAATGCAACAGCGCTTGCGGAATCGTGTTTTTCACGATGTTCCTGACGATCAGCTGATTGACCCCGTTCCGCTATTACATCGCACAGTGGTTTAACGCTTTCGTGACAATCGATGCTGGAAATGGCTCCATATAAAATGGTCTTGGAGTGACGAAGCTATCTCGCTGAAATTTCGAAAATTTTCGCGACTACGTTCAAATATGCGGTTTTCCAATGTTGACACTCGTCATACATTAGGTCGCACTTGCTATTGGGCTCATTGTGACGACGATCGAATGCGTACAGACATGCCAGGGAGATCTTCAGCGGTGAAGATTCTATTGGTGGAGCAAGACCTTGAGCTCATGGCGGAAATAAACCGAGCTCTTACAAAGTCCGATCACGTTGTTGAATGCGTGAGCAATGGGATCCAAGGCCTCTCTCGCGCGCTCGACGTGGAATATGCAGCGCTAATTTTAGATCGCAGACTGCCAGGGCTTGACGGGCTCGATGTGGTGAAGCGACTCAGGGCGAAGGGCAGAGAAACGCCTGTGCTTTTCGTCAGTCAAACGAGCGACATCCGAGATCGCATTGAAAGTTTAGAAAGCGGCGCCGACGACTATCTGGT
>CAISDR010000085.1 GCA_903884125.1 uncultured bacterium | reverse complement strand
TGAACCTGCACGCATTGTCATCTCCGCTCAAAACGGCGAGGATTCCAGGACACCCAGTCTGTCGATTATTGTCAAAACCATGCTGCGGCAGAAAACGATCCTGCACATGCTGATTGCTGCGACCCTTTCAAATTTTGTCGGTTATGGCCACCTGTCCTGGCTTGGGTCATTTTATGGGCGCGTCCATGAAATGGACATTTCAACCAGGTCGGTTGTTCTATCGCTTTTGATCGGCATTGGCGGGATTATCGGAAATCTGTCTTCTGGTCGACTGGCCGATCATCTGGGCCGCTACGACGTACGGTGGAAACTTTGGCAATTGGCGATTGGAACCGCCATTACGCTGCCATTTGCCTTTATTGCCTTTACAACTGCTTCCAGCGCGTTTTCCGTGGTGATGTTTATCATTCCGGCAATTGCAGGATCGTTCTGGTTGCCCCCAGTTATCGCTTTGCTGCCAAACCTTGTTGGCAGGCAGATGCGCGCGACATCGGCCGCCATTTTACTGATGCTCGCAAATCTTCTGGGCATGGGGCTTGGTCCCTGGTTTATCGGGATGGTGTCGGATCGCCTGGCTCCTGCCTACGGCGTTGATGCCATTCGTTATGCCCTGCTGACGACCGGCCTCTTTTCGCTCTGGTCGATTTATCACTATGTGCGTGCAGCGCGCACTCTAAGAGAAGACCTCAGCTTTGCGGCATCGCTGGATCAGCCCCGGGCCGAGCAGGAGGATGCCCCGGCCATGGTCCCCGGCCTGCCACCAGCGCCCGCGACAAATTAACGATATAAAGATTTCTTTATATCGTTCTTGCCTAATTGCACGGTTCCTGTTACAAGCCCGGCCCAGATGTGGCTGGAATTGTTTCGGCCAGAACACTCATGCAGGAGCGCGGTCATGACGGCCACCGATTATAAAGTTGCAGATATTGGCCTGGCCGATTGGGGCCGCAAGGAAATCGCTATAGCCGAAACGGAAATGCCGGGCCTGATGGCATTGCGCGAACAGCACGGTTCGACCAAACCGCTGAAAGGTGCACGCATCGTCGGCTGCCTGCACATGACCATTCAGACTGCTGTGCTGATTGAAACACTAACCGCCCTTGGCGCGGAAGTCCGCTGGTCGTCATGCAATATATTTTCAACACAGGATCAGGCAGCAGCAGCGATTGCTGCCACCGGCGTACCTGTCTTTGCCTGGAAGGGTGAAACTGAAGAAGAATATGTCTGGTGCATCGAACAGACCATCAGCGGACCAAATGGCTGGCGTCCCAATATGATCCTGGATGATGGTGGCGATCTGACCGTGATCATGCACGACAAGTATCCGGAATTACTGGCCAATGTGAAAGGCCTGTCAGAAGAAACCACCACGGGCGTTCATCGCCTGTATGAAATGGAAAAAGCAGGCAAGCTGAAAATTCCGGCGATCAACGTCAATGACAGCGTGACCAAGTCTAAATTCGACAATCTGTATGGCTGCCGCGAAAGCCTGGTCGACGGTATCAAGCGCGCAACATCAGTAATGATTGCTGGCAAAACTGCCGTCGTCTGCGGTTATGGCGACGTGGGCAAGGGTTCCGCCGCCAGCCTGCGTTCGGGTGGTGCACGCGTGATCGTAACCGAAATCGATCCGATCTGCGCATTACAGGCCGCGATGGAAGGTTATGAAGTCAACACGATGGATGAAGCCGCAGCCCAGGGCGACATTTTCGTAACCGCCACCGGCAATTGCGACGTGATCACACTGGATCATATGCGCCAGATGAAGGATCGTGCCATCGTCTGCAACATCGGCCATTTCGACAGCGAAATTCAGATTGCGGCACTTCGCAATTTCAAATGGCACAATGTGAAGCCGCAGGTTGACGAAGTGGAATTCCCCGATGGCAAGCGCCTGCTGGTGCTGGCCGAAGGTCGCCTGGTAAACCTTGGCTGTGCAAACGGGCACCCAAGCTTTGTGATGAGCGCGTCATTCACCAATCAGGTGATTGCACAGATGGAATTATGGCAAAACCATAAGAACTATTCGAACAAGGTCTATGTGTTGCCCAAGCATCTGGATGAAATGGTCGCCCGTCTGCATCTGGACAAAATCGGCGCCAAGCTGACCACACTGACCCAGCATCAGGCTTCCTATCTGGGACTGGCCCAGACAGGTCCCTACAAACCGGATCACTATCGCTACTAGGTCCGGAAATATAATGAAATGCGCGACCGTTTATCCGATAAGCGGTCGCGCAATCATCATGATCCCATAGATGGCAGTCAGCCAAGCCAGCGTGCGCACATAAGGCACACCGGCTATATAGATCAGCATATATCCAACCCTGCCCCAGAAAAATATCTGTGTGCCCAGCACAACGGCATCATCCGCACGACCCGCTACATGGGCTACCAGCACAACAGCGGCAAATACGGGGAAGCTTTCCAGCATATTCTGATGGGCCCGCTTGGCACGCGCTGCCCAACCTTCGGCTGGCACGAGATTTTCGCGATTGCCAAATAACGGCACCACCCCGACCCGCATTGCATTGCCCAGGGCATAGGGCAAAAACTGGAACAGGCATAACAGGCCGGACCAGACCAACATCTGCAAATGAACCGGCAAGGTTGCAATCTCTGTCATCGTGTCCCCCTCATTCATATTTTCATGACCGGATTGGTCATTGTTCCCTTGCGATTAGCTGACCATAATCAGATCGAATCATCGGCAATTACCAAAGGATAACCCGTGTGGGCAGCGGCTTAGGCCTGAAAAGTATGGACCCGCTGACAGGGCGCAACCGGCGCAGGCTGATCCACGCCCTGCTGGCCAGTGTGACACCATGTATGCCAGGCATGGTCAGCCCGGCGCTGGCTGGATCATTTGGTTCTGATCCTATGGATATCGGCCTTGGCTTTTTGGTGACATCCGCCCTTGGTGGGGCAATCGGCTTTGCCGTTTGGGCCAAACGCGCGGTCAATCTGGCCATGAGCCACGAGGCACAGGCGCTGAAACTGGCCGCAAGCCTTGAAGATGCCGAAGGTCTGCTGGCCGTCCAACCCATCGGCGGAATCGTCATCGATCCACAGGGTCGCGAACGGTCGGTGGGGACCGCCGCAATCGTTTTAGGCCGGTCAGGGGCCGTGGGCCTTAGCGACCTGATCGAGATGCTGGCGCCGGCCGAGGTGAACCGGCTATCGCCACTGATCGAACGCCTGCGTGGTCAGGGCGAACGGTTCAACGTTCATCTGCGGCTGGCAGATCGCCGCATCCTTCAGGTCGAAGGACGACCAAGCGGTGCGCGCGTTGTGTTGTGGCTGACCGATGTCACCCGGGCTGCCAGCGAAGTGCAACGCCTGTCAGCTGCCCTGACCGAAGCGGAAACCGAACGCGATTCCACACAGGACATTATGGACCACGCGCCCTATGCCATGTGGCGGCGCGATGCGACGGGCATGCTGGTCTGGGCCAATCAGTCCTATCTGGCGACTGTTGAAGCGCCGACTATGGAGGCCGCCCGCCTGATCGAAGGCATGGATGGACCCAATGCGCCATTGCCCGAAGCCGGTAAACCCACGCGCGAACGCCGCGCCATCGTGGTCGCCGGTGCGCGCCGTGCGGTCGACATCATTCGCGTCGCGCTGGCGGGACAGACATTTGCCTATGCGCAGGATGTGACCGATCTGGCGGAAGCTGAACTGGTGCTGCGCCGCCACATCGAAGCCCATGCTGAAACGCTGGACCGACTGGCAACACCGGTTGCGATATTCGGCCCGGACAAACGGCTGGAATTTTATAACCGCGCTTTCTCGCAATTATGGCGCCTGCCGGAAGACTGGCTGGCATCCAAACCGCAGGACGGCGAAATACTGGAAGCATTGCGCGAACGCCGACGCCTGCCAGAACAGGCCGACTGGCGCGCGTTCAAGCGGCAGCGTCTGGCGCTTTATACCCAGACGATTGAGCCGCGCGAGGAATTATGGCATCTGCCTGATGGCACCACGCTGAAAATTACGGGTCATCCGCATCCGTTTGGTGGCCTGCTGTTCGTCTATGAAGACGTATCAGAGCGTCTGCGTCTGGAAAGTTCCTACAACACCCTTATCGGTGTGCAGCGTCAGACACTGGATCATCTTTTCGAAGGCGTGGCGGTGTTCGGATCGGACGCGCGGTTAAAACTTTTCAACCCCGCTTACGCGCGCATCTGGATGCTGGACCCTGATATGCTGGCGGGCGAACCCCATGTGGATCAGATTGCCGAACAATGCCGCACACGCTTTGACGGCGATCCAGCCTGGGCGGAATTCAAACAGCGGATTGCGGGCATTGTCAGCGGACGTGTGCCAACCCAGGGGCGCATCGAATGGCCGGATGGTGCGGTCGTGAATTTCGCATCTGTTCCCCTGCCCGATGGCGGTACGCTTTTGTCTTATCTGGATGTGTCGGATACTATCCGCGTCGAACGTGCCCTGCGCGAACGCAACGAGGCGCTGGAAAGTGCCGACAGGCTCAAATCCAATTTCATCGCCAATATCTCGACGCAATTGCGTGGCCCCATGGACCGTATCCTGTCCATCGCCGCCCAGCCGGACGTGGATATGAAAGCCATTTATGAGATCGAGGAAAGTGCGACCAATCTGGCAACCCTGCTGGATGATATTCTGGAACTGGCGAATCTGGATGCCGGGCACCTGACCTTGGATCGGCAGATGGTGGATGTGGGCAGCCTGTTTGCTGATGCCGTTGTATCTATTGCCGCGCGCGCGCGGGAAATGGAGCTGGATATTGATATCGGA
>CAISDR010000084.1 GCA_903884125.1 uncultured bacterium | reverse complement strand
TATCACCGGGACAGATCTTGCGAACGTCCAGAAGCAGATCTCGACGGGCTTGCGCGTGTCTGATGCCTTGGACAATGGCGCTGTGTTCGCCATTGCGCAGGGGCTGCGCTCGGATGTATCCGCAATTTCAACAGTTAACGGTCAGCTTGGCGCCGCCAAGGGGTTGCTTTCTGTTGCAAACGCGGCGGGTACCGGCGTTTCAAATACGTTGTCGGATATCCGCAGCGTCCTGGTCCAGCTTGCTGACCAGAACGTCACCGGTAACGCCCGTGCGCAGTTGAACGCCCAGTTCGCCACACTTAAGACGGCCGTAAACAACTATATTTCTGGCGCCAGCTATAATGGCACCAATCTGTTGTCCGCAGGTGCCACCAACAAAGCAGTGATTCAAGACATCTCGGCCAACCAGTACACACTGCAGGCACAGGATCTGAATACGAATGTCACCGCGGCACTGACCAATGTAACCGATGCAACCGGTGCAGCCAGCCTGCTTTCCGGTGGTTTCGTGTCGGCTCAGAACTTCGTTGGAACAGCGCTGAACTCCATCGCTGCCAACACCAAGTTCCTGGACAACCAGATCACTTTCAACAATTCGATCTCGGATGCCACGACTCAAGGGTTGGGCGCATTAGTTGATGCCGACTTGGCCAAGGAAAGCGCGCGCTTGCAGTCCTTGCAGATCAAACAGCAGCTTGGCACCCAGTCGCTGGGTATTGCCAACCAGGCACCGCAGACCCTGCTGGGTCTGTTCCGTTAGAAAAAGCGGATATTCGACACAGTTAGGCGGGGCCACTTAAGCCCCGCCTAAGATGTTGCGAAGAATGCATATTGCGGCATTCGTGATCAACGCCGAGGCGGAATCGCGAAATACAATCTGATGGCCTGGTCCAATGGTTGTCCAACCGCGTCTGAAGAGACGACAAGCGCTGTCAGACGCGCCCAATACTTTGGCATTTACAATTAACGGCTTTGGCGCGACCATATTGATCGCGTTGTCTTTGTCGCGGTGAAGTTGAAAACAAGTCGTAAAAGTCAGTACCGATATCAGATCGATGCCGCCTCTGTTCGCGGCAGGGGCGAGCTTGAAAGGTACATTAAAATGCCCAATAGAAGCGAAGTCGGTATCCAGGCCTGCCTTGCTGTGGCAGAGCGTTTGCGATCAATCCCGCTCAATCGCCATGAAGCGCGTGTTGGCGGGCTTTGTTCGATGGTTGCCCGGCATCTTGGATTGGAAGTCGAGTATTCAGATGCAATCGGTCACGCGGGCAGTCTTCATGATGTTGGCAAATTGGCTGTTGCTGACACGATTCTGTGCAAACCGGCGCCACTCGATGCAAATGAATGGCTGTTGATGTGTGAACACCCGATGCACGGTTACGAAATATTAGTAGAAGCCGATACGCCAATCACTAATCTGGCTGCAACCGTAGCACTTTGCCATCACGAATATTTCGAAGGCAGCGGATATCCCAAGGGCCTGTACGGCGATGATATTCCATGCGAAGCGCGAATCGTGACCGTGTGTGATATCTATGATGCGCTAAGGGAACATCGAGCCTACAAGGCAGATTTGGGGCACGAACTGGCAATCTCGATGATCTTGGATGGTGATGGCACCAAACGTTTGCGGCCTGCGATGTTTGATCGCGACGTGCTTGGCGTATTTTCAAAACATGCCGCAGAAATTGGTGGGTTCTACGCAGCGTCGATCAACTGACGACCGTCATGCTATGCGGCGCTGACGCCAGCAGAGCGGCCGAGATAGGGCAGCATTTTCATGTCTTCATCGAGAATGTGCTTGATCAGCCAGTCTCCAAGTGCGTCCTGTAACTGTGAAAGACAGGCTAATTTTCTGGAATCGGTGGACGCGTCTCTTATTTGGCCTTCAAGGTGCGTCGAAAAGGCGGTCATGATCGCATGCTTTTGTTTGTGCGTTGCACAATCTGGGAAGCCGATCTGTTGCTGGATGGCTTCTTCTCGCGCAAAATGACCCGACACATAGGCCAGAAGCGCAAAAATTATCTGATCTGCGCGGACCAGATTGCGCTCAATCACCGCCTGTTCAACAAGATTGATGATTTCGACAAGCTGCATGTGGTCGGAATCAATTGTCGGATGACCGGTCCGCATTTGTTCGGTCCATTGAACGGGCATGGTTAGCGCCTCATTTATTCAAACGCAGCAGAATTGAGCGGCAGGGATTAGGGTGGCATGGCTGAAACATCGGTTTGATCCTTAGGTATCCTTGTCACCGTAAAACCATATCGTAAAATTTTAACCGGACTTTGCGATCCCGGACTTGATGTGGATCAACAAGTCAGCCCAATATTCGGTAGCTTTATTGCCTGTAGGGTATTGTATCCCCAATGGGCACTGGATAGTTGATGCAACAAAATGACCGTCATCAATTCAGGTTGGGCCGGTCGTTTAGGGGCTTAGGTAACCATCGAAATTCTGCCATTAGCGATTGCTTGTCCCCATGAACAATAGCCGATCAAACAAGTTCAAACTGATTATCGCAAGCCGCACTATAGCAAATGATTTTATGACACAAACCGCGCTCGGACGCTGTGCGAAGAATTTTCTTGAGGCTGGTTATCCATTTGACCTGTCAGTTGCTGCCGATAATCGCGAACCACTTGCGTGTATATATAACAGGGCAATTGATGCATCAGATGTGGAAGACGAAATTCTCATTTTCCTGCATGATGATGTCTATATCACGGATCTGAACTGGCCCGAAAAGCTTTCGGCTGCTGTGGGTGTATTTGATATTGTCGGAATAGTCGGATCGAAAATTTCAAACGAAACAACGCCTATTGATGCTACGCAACGTGATTACGGGATTGTGGTAAAAGACAGCCAGCAATTCAGTGGGCGGATTGCTTCTGGTGTTACGTTGGGCCATGAAAAAATAACCGTCTTTGGCGACGCGCCGGCAGCTTGCAGTTTACTCGACGGCGTATTTCTGGCATCCACACGACGGGTTCTTTTAAAAAGTGGCCTGCGGTTTGATGAAAGATTTCAATTCCATTTCTATGACGTTGATTTCTGCCGACAGGCGCGGATGAGGCAGCTGACACTGGGAACATGGCCCATTTCCCTGCTTCATGGAGGCGTGGGTAATTTTGACTCACCCGAATGGCACCGCCAGCATGAAATTTATCTTTCGAAATATGGCGAGAGCTGATCTGCGGATTTACGAGACGGGACTTGGTTGCACAGGGCAGTCACGGTGTCAGGCCAATATGGGTGTGACGATTATCGGCGCAAAAACACCGGACTGGCATATCTCAATCTCGCCCTCGCGCACCATTTCCAATGTGGCAACCAGGCTTGAGGCAAATGCTGATCGCCGCAACTGTGGTTTGGATGGTGGCACAGCGTCTGTAAAATCAAATCCGCCAGGACGGTGGTGCGCCATCCGGCGGAATGACTGAAGTGCTCGTTCGACACTGATGATTTCAGGTTTTTGGACAACAAGCCGGTCAGTGGTCGCAATCTCTGACCTGACAGGTTTTTGCGTGCCAAACCTACGCGCAGTTTCAATCAGTGTCTGGCGTTCTGCCTGTGGAGGCGGTGTCAGCAATCCATGCCCGGCCTTGCTGATCCAGGTAATTTGACCATCCTGAAGAAGCGGGGAGATGTGATAATATCGGGTCCACCGGTAGGTTGAGCGACGATAGTTCCGGTAGATACGGGGTTCGTTGCAAAAACCGCGTTCAAATATATTGCGGCCCAGCCTGTTCCGGTCCATGAGCCTTAGTGAAAGGTTTCGGATAAGTTCGAGATGCATCAATTGGCGCCGCAGGGCATCTGCGGGATCGATGCTGGTTACTTTCGGGCCGGGGATAAGGCTTCGAACCTTAAGGTCGACAAGCCAGGCGACTGCGATCAGTGTTGCAGCACCGCGTTCCAGCCCCCGGTTCTTTGCGATGATCTGATTAAGCCAAATCAGAAACTGGTCTACCAGCGTGCCGATCGGCACTTCAGACAGCTCGATTCGATGGCGCCGCGCCAGATCCAGCATGACATCCAGCGGCCCTTCATAGGCGTCCAGTTCGGGGCGGAAGCATTCGGCCAGGCCAAACGGCTGGCTACCCGATGAAACATCATCTGGATCTGGCTGATATTCAGAAGAGGCAACCAATCCCATATCTCATGTGGCCTTATTGATGTCATTCACGTGGAAAACGCCACATGCATGATCAAATTTCCCCTGATCTTGTAACCGATTCTTCCCGGCCGCACCTTTCTTTTGATCCGGAATCGGGCTTGTCAGCGTTAGGATCTGATGGCCAAAATAAACCAGGCCAAAAGCTGTAGAGGCGTGTGATCCGCGCCATCGGCGAGGATAACACTATGGACCAGCTGGCGCAGCGTCGAATTCAGACAGTTCGCGATCATATGGCACTTGAAAGTGCCAATGACTGGGATGGTGTGATGGCAACCTTTACCCACCCGCGCTACGAAATGTATAGGTCGGGTGCTGTCTTTGATGGCGATGCGGCGGTTCGTGGTTATTTCAGGACGTCGCGCACCCCATTTCCTGATCAGGGGAATGAGATTATAGCTATCGCCCACCAAGGAAATACAGTGTTGGTCGAATTCTGGCTGACCGGGACACATCTGGGGCCGCTGAATCGTGGCAATCGGGTGATTGAACCCACGGGTAGGACTTTTCGCGTTCGCATGTGCGCGACATTCGAGTTTCCCGACGGCGGCGATAAAATAATCTGCGAGCGCCCCTATTTTGACACCGGCGCTGTGCTTCGCGCACTTGACCTGAAATAAATTTTGGAATGTGGGCACGGGGGCATCATAATGAAACGCGGTTTTTTGTTACTTGGTCTTTTGCTGGTAGCTGCGATCAGCATGGGCGGACTGGCATATTTCACTATCGGTCCTGTCGCGATCATTTTCGGGCTGTTTGGACCGAACCACAATTTTGATCCGGCAAGTAATGTTGCAGCACCAGATTATGGTCGCATGGAGTCATGGGCGGCACGGCCCGAAAAGGACAGCTTCGCAAACTATGTGCCGAAAGGAATCGCTAGAGATGCAAATGCGAAACCTGCGGATGTATTTTTTATTCATCCGACTGGATTTCTTGTCGGGTCAAACTGGAACTCGCCCCTCAATCCCGATAGCCGAACTGAAGAAAATACAAAATGGATGATGGCCAATCAGGCAAGCTCGTATAATTCGTGTTGCGATGTTTATGCGCCTCGCTATCGCGAGGCATCAATATTCCGCTATCTGGGTGCCAGCCCTTCAAATGTCGAAAAGGCAATGGATCTGGCCTATTCGGATGTAGAAAGGGCTTTTATTTATTATCTTGAACACGACAATCACGGGCGACCATTCATCATTGCAAGCCACTCACAGGGGACAGAACACGCTTTTCGACTGATTAGAGAACAGCTAGATGGAAAGCCGATTTCCAGCCAAATGGTTGCAGCCTATCTGATTGGCAATCAGTTGATGACCAACTTAAAAGCGGCCGAACTGAAAAATATTCCGGTCTGTGACCGACCGGAACAAATAGGCTGCATCATTCATTGGGCGACCTATGCCGAAGGTGTGACGCCAAATGGTGATTTGGCGAACCCTATGGTGTGTGTCAATCCATTGAGCTGGCGGCGGGATGGCGCGCGGGTGGATGCTGGGTCCCATCTGGGTGGCGTGCCGATCTCAGGAAAATTCTCGATCAAGATCTGGGGTAGTGATGCGCCCCAGGGGATGATGTTTAGTGCATTGGATGCACCGGTTTCCCAGTTGACCTGGGCGGAATGCAGGAATGGAGTGCTGTACGTCATAGACCTTAGAAAATCAGTATTTGGTGTCTTGGAACTTGGTCGGGCCGGAAATTATCATGGACTGGATTATCCACTGTTTCATATGGATATCAGGCAAAACGCGCGGGCGCGACTTGCGGCGTTTGCAAATGCCATTGGCGCACCACACCAGTAAGCGGATAATATCTGTATTCGAATACAGCCTTGCCAGAGCAATTTCGGTAAAAGTGCGCAGCGGCTTTGCGCCCGAAATTGCGTCAAAAAAATGGGCAGAGCATTTTCATGACGCCGTCTAAAATGAAAATGCTCTAGAACAGGCGTCGCCCGATTTCCAGGGTGTCGCCTGGCAACACCGGATCATCCATGTCGATCTGATATGTCACAGTGCCTTTGTCAGTTTTGCGCGTCAGCATGAATCCATTCGTTTGTGCACGGCGGGTAAAACCGCCGGAAATGGCTGCTGCCTGCCGTGCGGTGAGATCGGGGACATATGGATATGATCCCGGCCTGACCACTTCACCCAGAATGAAAAATGGACGGAAGTTGATCACTTCGACGGATACACGCGGGTTCACCACGAAATCCCGATCCAGCCGTTCCACAATTTCTGAACGGATGTCTTCTACCGGGCGGCCCGCTGCCTTGATGCCACCCAGCAGGGGGAAACTGATTTCGCCTGTTGGTTCAACCGTAAATGCACCTGACAGATTGGCATTACCAAAAACAGCAATATTCAGCTTGTCACCCGGCCCAAGCAGATAGCGCACCTGTTGGGCCGGTGGCGCAGGCAGTATTCGGGCATAGTCACTGCCACATGCCGAAAGCAGCATCACAGCCATCAGCCTTGCAGTCGGGCAAAATAGATTGCGAATGGCTACCATTGTGTCGAAACACCCAAAGTCATCTGGTTGTCCTGATATGCTTGGCCTGCTCGCGTGGATTTCCGATCAATACCCTGCCATCCAACATACCCATAAAGGTGCGAATTGAACAGATAACGCAAGTCAAGCCCATATTGATAAGATGTATCCACCGGATTTGGGATGCTGGTCGCGATTTTTTCAAATTCGGCCGTTGAATATCCCAATCGTGCGCCGGCCGATATATTGGCAGCGATATCATAGTCCAGCCGCATTTCAGCGGCATTGGTCAGAAGACCGGATGTTGCCACGTCGTCGGTTTCATCTATGCGTCGTTCAAACCCAATGGATAAAAGTATTGGGTCAATTGGCCGCCATTTGAAACTGACCGCGGCCGCCGGACCTGATGCGGTGGCAAAACGATTGTCACGATATGATTGTGAAAGCCAACCGACTGATATGTCCAGGAAGGTAATATCGCTTAGCTCATAGTGCAGGCCGGATAAAATCCGATAGCCCTGCGAGGTATGATCATAGCCGTCAAACGATTGTCGTGTGTATTGGCGCTGATTCAGCGAAAGCTCGACAAATGCCAGCGTTGAATCGCTGAGTTCATATCCGGCCCGCGTGCGAGACAACAACTCAAAGCGGTTGCGGTCCTTGTTATTTACGCCACCGCTAAGCCCGTAGATATATTCATCATAACTTATTGATTGATAGCCATATATCGGCATGCCTGCTGTTGCCAGTTCGGCATTAAATCGGCTGCGGTTATATAAAACAGCGCCGCTGCCCTCGCGCAGCGTTTCGCTTTCACCGCGTGGCTCCAGCAGGCGCTCAAAGCCAGCGGTTGCTGATGCTTTCATATGATCGCTGATTTCCGATTGGCCCCATACGCCAAAGGTATATTGCACCGCGTTTTCACTATGATAGCGCTGATAAAGGTCACCCCGGCCGCGAAGGTAAAGGCCGTATGGATGTGCATCGCTGGTTGATTGAATGGCGATCTCGGCTTCCGCTGCCGCGGCTGTATCGCCTTTAGCATTGCGGCTTAGTTTGAAAACATTGTCATCATACATGCCACTCAGATCAAGTTTTGGCCGGGCAATAAAACTTTTGCCCAGATCAATTCCATCAGGTGTGAATTCGGCATGATCGTCGGCGCTTTGTTGGGGTTGGGTGCCATTGGGTGCCAACAGGGCATTCGGTAACCGGCTCTGTCCAATGGCGGACCCAACACCCCCAAGACACGGCAGTGCCGTGGCCAGAATCCCAATTCCGGCGCCGACACAGCGGTGACGCCAGCGGGTATTCATTCTGATCATAAAAATCCTGAAAGCGGCTGGTTCATCAATTGCAGGTGGCAATTTAGGTGATTCGTACCTTGTTGGCCAATATCAGGCGATCCAGGGCGCTCAGCAATGCCTGAGGTTCCAGCAGATCGAGGCATTTTGGCGATGAATAAATACACGAATCAAAACAGGGTCTGCAGGGCATCGGCTCTACATGAATAAGCTCGACATTTTCACGCCGAGGGCCAAAAACTTCCAATGACCCCGGACCGAAAGCGGCAATAACAGGTATGTCTAATGCCGCAGCGATATGCATCGGGCCACTGTCCGAGCCGATAAAAACTCGGGCCGCCCCGATCACGTCAATCAACGCTCCCAGATCACCGGACCAGCTTGTGGTACCTTGTGGCAGCTTCAATGCTGGTCCGGGTCGCATTTCTGTCTGAGCGTTGGGCGGGTGTACCAGAACAACCTGAATATTTCTTTCTGACATTGCGTCCAGAATGAACTGAATTTTCTCCGGCGCCCAATGGCGGGTTGGATGTGATGCGCCGAATGCCAGCAAAGCAAAGGGCTGATCTGCGCCAACCAGATTCCGCCCCCGCGCAATTCTGGTCTCATTCTGGGGTAAACTGGGCTCGGGTCGAACGACCATACCGGTCGCAAGGAATGCAGCGCTCGCTGCAATTTCGCCACCATAGCGCTGAAAGAATTGTGCGCTGTTCAGCCCCATATCACTTCCAAGCCATGATCTGGCGCCCGCCTCGCCAAGGCCAATAATATGTTTGGGACGCATCATTCGCGCCAGTAATATCTCGCGCGGGTCCAAGCGTAAATTGACCCAGAGATCTATCGGATCGGCGGCGATCTTATGAAAGTCGGAAAAAAATTGTCGCCACTGATGATCCCAAATTCTGTATTTCCCCGATGCCGCTGTCCAGGGGGCGTTGAGGTAACGGACACAAACCTGGGGGGCGGACACAATATCCACCAGCGATGGTTTGCCCAAAACATCAATGCGGGCCGTGGGCCATTTTTGCCTGAGGGCATCGATCAGCGGCAATGCCAAAACGCCATCGCCCAGACCCCACAACAACGGCACGACAATGCGTTTGGGTTCCACAACCTGTTCTGCCTTGTAGAATGGGTCGCACCGCGCCAGCAGGTCGAGAACCAGGCGCCATCGCGCCAAGCTTCTCAGACGTCGGTCAAGACTTGGCGATGGGGTCATTGTACGGCCCGATCCGATAGACGGCAGGCGGCGGCAGCCATGATCCACAGCGCTGCAGCATGCATGGGTCGTTCTATAAACAGTACGAAATTGGCGTAACCGAGCATGCAGACCAAAACAATGGCAACAGCAAATGCATCGGGCCGATATCGGCTGTAGGATGTGGCGCGGGCCGCCCGATAAATGGCTGTCAGCCACGGTGTCAGCAAAAGTGCCAATCCAATAAGGCCCATGCGTGCAACCGTGGTCAGAAAACTGTTATGGGGAAGACCGGCGTTTAATCCGCGTTCTGCGCGCTGGATCAGGAATTCCGGAATGATCGGTTTGCCAAAGCCGATGCCGATGAACGGGCTGCCCTGCCACAATTCCAGCACAGCGTTCCAGCGCAGCAGCCGGAAATAAGCATTGTCGTCACCGGATACACTTACGCCGCTGGTTACCGCTTTGTAGAATGCCCAGATTGTCCGCGCCAATTCGGTTTCCGGTAACAGGGTCACAAAAAGATAAGCCAGTACCAGCAGGCCTATGGCTGACATCAAAGATATGATCCGCGTACCCGGCCCAACCAATAACAGCGCAAATGCCGCTGCCATAGCGATGCCGATGGTTGCCGCCCGTGTCTGCGGCAGCGCCACCCCCAATATCGCGACCAGCATCAATAAAAAATACCACACCCGCCCTCGACGTTCTGTCATCAGATAGGCCAACATGGCGCAGACAGCAAAGGCGCACATCCCGCCTTCATCGCCCGAAGCGTATGAGGCCACTTGCACCCGGTCGTCGGTTAGAACCCGTGAGCCTGCTTCAAAGTAGAAATGAAGGCCAGTGAAGACGTCAACGACCAGCAGAAATGCCAACCCAGCACCGGCATAAGCCATAATCCTGACAAGGGTTGCAGCCTTTGCCGGGGTATCGAGGATGAAATAGGCCAGCGGAAAAAATAGCGCATAGCTAAAAATTGCCAGATCCCGGATAGCCAGAATACCCCAGGCCGGAAATGCGGCGACCGTGTGAAACACGCTAGCAAGAATAAGCAGCCAGATCGACTGGCCTGCAATGCCAATGCCGCGACCGCCGATCAGCCAGACAATGGTTTTGCCCGAACGCAGGAACAGACAATACAGCAGTAGAAAGATCAGCAGAAAGTCGGTCAGGTAGAGCGGCAGCGGGCCGGCCTGGAAACCGATTTTCGCGGCTTCCAGTCCGCCGATGCGAGTGACAATCAGATAGCCAGCGATCAGAAGACCACCAGCCCCCAGATCGCGCACACGGGCACGACCTTTTGGCGCGGTCTCAAGCCGATAGCCTTCGATCAGAATATCTGTCACTTGGTATCGCCATATCTGCTCGTCATTGATGGAACCTTGAGTCTTGGACCATGGTAGCATGACACTTGCTACCCGACTCGGACATTGAGCTAAGTTTAGCGTCTTACGCCCAGCAGTTGGCTGTAAATCTGGCGCACCGCATCAGTCATCTGGTGGGTGCGAAAATCCCTTGCAATAAGTGCACGGCCATTGGTTCCCATGGTTCTGGCCTGCGCTGGGTTATTGATCAACTGCCGAACCGCATTGATCATTGCATCGCGATTGCCTGCTGGCACTAGCAATCCAGAAATATCTTTTGTTACCAGTTCACTGACGGCCCCTGTGTCCATTGCAACAACCGGTAGACCGGCGGCCATCGCCTGGGCAATTGACAAGCCAAATCCTTCATCTTGGGCGGCGGAGACATAAATCGAACCACCCAAAAGGACCGGTGTTATATCGGAAAGCCACCCTGAAAGGTGCACCCGATCGGCAAGGTGACGTTCGACGATAAGTGCCTCGATGCGGGCCCGGTCCGGCCCGTCACCTATGATCGTCAGGCGCGCAGTCGGCAGTGCGGCGGCGACCTCGACCAGGGTTTCGACCGCACGAAGTGGTACCAGTCGGCTGGCTGTTATCAAGTGATCTGGTGTGTTGAGCAAAGCCGAGCTTTGCGGCACATCGATTCCATTGGGAATAACGATTGTTCGCGGGTCATTGGCATCGCTCGCGACGGATTGAGATACCGCAATAACAGCGCTGGCACCAATAGTGGTCTGAACCAGTCTGCCATTGGGCCGACTTTCGCGATCCCGACCATGCAGGTGTAATAGTACAGGGACCCCTCTGACAAGGCGCGCGATCAGGCGGGCGGGCCAACCGCCGTGATGCTGATGTATCAGGTCAGGTTTTAGATTTCCAAGCGCCCACGCCAGAGCCAGATGACCGCTGATATCCCTTGATCCTGCCCAGGTGATCGCAATATTAGGAATACCTGCGGCGGTAAGTCGTGCCTGCATTGGGCCCGCGCCATCCATGAATATCGCACTGGTGCGATAGTCAGCCGTGGATGCGCGCGCGATCTGTTCGACCAGAGATGTAATTGCGGTATTTTCCGCCCGCGCCGTGCCAAGCAGGTGAACAATGTGGACTGTCATAAACCAAATCGCTTTAAACGCCGAAGCCGCTCAATCGGGGACAGGCCAAGACGCAGTTGCAGTTTAAAGTCCAGCATCGGATTGTTAGGCTGGACCATGGTTCGACGCAGAGCCCATCGGTCATCACCGGAACGGACGCCCCCTTCATCCGTAGTAAAAGCCAGACTGGTGTAGCTGGCCGCCACCCGCCGCACCCGCGCATCATGGGCACCGAATGGATAGGCGAATGCGCCACCGCTTAGGCCAAAAGCATTCTGAAGCCGCATCATACAGGATGCGATTTCGTCTTCTAATTGGGCACCTTCCAATATGCAGAGATTCATATGTCGCGCTGAATGCCCCCCGATATCCATGCCGGATTTGAGAAGCATTTCAATTTCAGGAACCGACAGCGTCAGTCGATTGACATCCGGTGGTTCGCCTGTCCAGTCAGCTATTTGGCCAAGCCTGTCGGTTACTATAAAAATGCTGGCGGTCAGACCGAATTTTTTCAACACTGGCATGGCATTGGTCAGAAAAGATCGGTAGCCATCATCAAAAGTAATCAGTACGGATTTCGGCGCGGGCTTTATCTCGCCGGAAATTATCCGCTCAAAGCAATCCATATTCAGGCTGGTCCAGCCATTATTAGCCAGATAGGCCATCTGTCGGGAAAATCTATCGACGCTGACGCTTAGCGCCGCAAACCCGCCATAAGGCTGCGGTCCAATGTCATGATACATCAGGACCGGAATCGTCTGCATGAATGATCAGGCCAGTCGCTGAACCAGAATATAGGAATAGAAGGCATCATTGTCTTCGGCAACTGTATTATAGCCCATTTGTTGGGCGACATATCGGTTGACGTTCAGTCCCCCACGCACAAGCCAGCGTGCCCAGCTGGCTTCTTCAATCACCCGATGCTGGCGCGTGTTGCCCAATAGAATAAATCCGCCCGGCCGCACTGTTGTGCGAATTTTTTCGGCCAGCTCTGCCAGCAGTCGCCGCGACCGAAAATAGTCTAATATCCCGTCGACGATCACCAGATCATAGCCTGCCGGCAGGGTGTCCTTGGTAATGTCGCATTGACTGAAACGTATATTTTCAGCCTTGGAAACCCGCTTGGTGGCGCGTGCAATTGCCGTAAGGGATATATCAAGCGATTCAATTTCCCGGGCGCGACCAACCAGGCGTTCGGTCATGTTGCCTTCCGCGCAGCCGATTTCCAGAATGCGGCCACCAGTCAGGCTGATCCCCGCCGACCGGCGGGCGCTGTCGACCAGAAATTCCGCCCGTCTCAGCCGGTTTTGGTGAATGTCGCGCTCGTATCCCCAGGGATCGGACAATTGGGAAAACAAATTGTCACTCTTGCCTGATTCATGCTGCCAGGTTCCGCTGACCCGTGCGGCGATCTCAATCAGTGCATGCCAAAAACTCCGCAAGGGTCGAATATGCGCTAACAGGCCGCGGATCTGCTTGATAAGTGGTCTGATCTGGCGCCAAATCTGCTGGCAGAAAGTATAAGCCAGCAGGCGTTCATCCGGATGGGCGCCGATCGTGAAAAAGAGACCATAGAACGTGATAAGTCCGCTGGCGATTGCAGCGGCCAAACCAGCAACCGAAGGCGGATCAAACAGGAATTGGGTGCTGCAGGCAACCAAACCGGAAACAACGCCAGGCAAAATCAGCCCGCTCAGAATTGCCCGCATGCCATCGCCCAACCGTTGTGCCTTTGCTGGCAACTGTCGGGTCAGCCAAAGCGTCGTCGCACCAGCACCAATCAGCATGCCAATGGCAGCACCTGTCACGCCCCATTCCGGCACCAGAACGGTTACAGCCACAATCCCGATCAGCGCCTGGCCGATGGTAGCCCCCAATACCAGGGACATGACTCCGCGGCCCCAGGCAAAATAAAGAATTGCCATGCCCATCGCATCGATGACGACTGCCGCAATCACAATGCGCAGTACGGCCAGCATGTCCGGATCAACCCGATGCAGCCAGACGTCCAGAATATACGGCGCCATTGCGAATATGATCGCCGACGCCGGAATTGCGATGATCAGATTCCAGCGGATACCCTCCAGGATCATCTGCCGGTCTGTATCAGGTCTTGCATCCTTTTCGCTGGCACTACCCATTGGCATCATCACTTCGGCTGATCGCACGAGCACTGATGAAATTGTTTTGGGAATTCGTATGCCCACGTGGAATGCAACCACAGCCGATGGCCCGATAAGAAAGCCCAGAGCCAGTGTACAAATATCCCAGATAGCTGCATTCGCAAGGTCGGCGCATTGGCTTGCCATGGAGAAGCGTGTCAGTGAAAAGACATTTGGAATGTCGACGAAGCTGGGGCGAAAGCGAAGGCCGGAATTCATTCGGGCGACCATGATTAATCCCAGCCCTGTAAAGAGGATCGCGATAAATACATGCCACAATGCGATGGCCAGCACGCTGTGAGTGAAATAGGCGCAGGCTATCGTGCTGGTGCCGATTGCCAGGGTCTGTGAAGCCGCAAGTGTGCCCGAATACGCAAACTGGCGCAGGCCATAGAGTATCGAGATCGCATAAAGCGTGATCCGCCCCGTCAGAAATATAAGTGCAGCGGACAGTGCCAGGATGATTGTCTGATCCCGCAATACGGGCGAAAGCTTTAGTCCTGCGGCTGTCACCAGCGCCAGTCCAAAGACCACCAGTCCGCCGATCAGACCCAGGATGATAACTACAGCCGCGCTACCGTTCAGCACCCTGCGTGTATCAGACCGTTCAAGTGCGCTATCGCCTGCCACAATATAGGTCAAACTCCAGCCCATGCCAAAATCGATCATCGACATGGTGGCGATAATGGCGTGCAGGCTGATCCAGAGCGCATAGGATTCTGATGGCAGAAAAGCCAGTTGCAGCGACACGGTCGCAAGACCCATGACCGCCGAAACCATTGGCGGCGTCATATTGAACAGCGAATTGCTGATCAGGCGGACACGTTCGCCCAGGGTCACGGGCGTACCCTTAATGGAAAGCGGCGCAGCCCCATGATCTGCAATATCGCCAGAAACGCAAATTGCGGAATGGTCTTCAGGTATCGGGGTGCAAGGCGGCATGGCTCGGATGCCATGCGGAACAGCCATTCGAGCCCGCTTGCCTGCATCCAGCGCGGGGCCTGGGGTTTTGCGCCAGATATGAAATCAAATGCGGCGCCGACACCTGCAATAACCGGCGCATTCAATGCGCCGCGATATTTCGCCATCCATAATTCCTGTTTAGGGGCGCCAAGGCCAACCCAGATGATATCAGGCGACGTGGCATTGATACTTGTGATGATGTCGGCAGCTTCAGCGTCTGTATAGGGTCGGAAAGGCGGGCAATGCGTGCCTGCAACGACTAGTCCCGGGTATTCTTTGCCCAGCAGGTCTGCAAGCCTGTTGGCCACGCCCTCGGCGCCGCCATAGAAAAAATGCCGCTTGTAACGCAAGTTGGGGTCCGACATTACCGCTCGCACCAGGTCAGGGCCATAGACCCGTGCGGTCTGCCGGTGACCGGCCCATTTGCACATCCACACCAGCGGCATACCGTCTGGTGTAACCATTCCTGCATTGCGATAGACCTGGGCAATTTGGGGGTGGCGATAGGCCTGCACAACACAATGCGCATCGGTCACACAGATGTATTCGCGTTGATCGCCGTCGATCCAGTCAGCAATTGTCGTGACCGCTGATTGCAGGTTGATCGCCGAAACCGGCACGCCAAGGACCGACTGGGTCCTGATTGGCGATCTGGGTATATTAGTGTTGGTCATCAGACAGCGTTTCGACCGGAGAGCACAGCGGGCAGAGTCATAGCCAGGATTTTGAAATCCAGCAAGATCGACCAGTGACAGATATAGAACAGATCGCACTCGATGCGCTTTTGCGCCTTTTCAATGGTTGTTGTATCGCCGCGCCAGCCTTTGACCTGCGCCCAGCCGGTAATTCCCGGCCGCACACAATGGCGTACAGCATAATTCGGGACTACCGCTTCAATCGGGTGGCCCGCCGCCTTCATCTGCACGGGATGGGGCCGTGGGCCAACCATGGACATGTCACCTTGCAGCACATTGAACAATTGAGGCAGTTCATCAAGGCTCCAGCGGCGCAAAAAGGTGCCGATCCACGTCACGCGCGGATCGCCAGCCACGGCCTGAATAGCGCCATCACTGCCAGGCGCATTCATATACATTGTCCGGAATTTGTAGATACCAAAGATCTGATTGTCGTAGCCATGGCGCCTTTGGCGAAAGATCACAGGACCCGGCGAGGTGGTGGCAATCAGCATCGCGATGATCATCAGCAGAGGCAAAAGCGCGATGAGCGCTGCGCCAGCAAAGGCGATATCCGTCAACCGCTTTAGCGTCTTTTGCCAGTCATCGTTATCCACTTCAATCGCAAAGAAGTTTTGTTGTGATTCAAGTGTGCCAAGACGACGTAGCATGATCGCAACCCCAGGTTCCAATACCGCTCCAGAAAGGACCGACGTGAAACCATAGGGCGCAGGATATTAAAATTTCCTAAAGTTGCGGGAACACTTTCGCTTTTGTCAGAAAGCAGCTGATTTTCTTTGCAAATTGGTGACTGCTATACCGTAATTTCGTCCCGCCATTGGCGATTGGCCGGTTGACCACCAACAGGAATAAAAATTCGTCATGGTGTTAATAAATGTTTAATGTGAACCGGTGGTCGAATCCATGTTTTCGCGCCTGGGTTCAAACCCAACGGTCAGGGCAATAATGCAAACGCTAACCAATCTGGGTTCGATCTACACAACCGGACCATTACTTGTCTTATTGGGGCTTTGGCTCTGCATGCAGAACCTGAAGCAGGTGGCGTTTGGCTATGCGGCCATTGTGATCAGTGTATGTGCATTGGCTCTTGCAATTAAGTATATGCTCTATGATCCTTTAAATCCCGAATGGGATCATCAGCATGCGATTGTCAGTCAGTATTTCCCCAGCGGTCATGTTCTGGTCAGTGTGCTGACCTATGGAGCTTATGCAATCGTTGCAAGCCTGCTGGGCGGTATTTCAAGGGCAATCACCGGTTCAATTGCGGGTTCAGCGGTCTTAATTGTCGGCTATAGTCGCATCGCCCTTGTTGCGCACCCTTGGGGAGATGTTGCTGGCGGCCTATTTTTGGGCCTTATGGCGTTGTGGCTGCTGGTGGCCCTAATCCAGCGCTATGCATTACAAAAGCGCAGTACCGGATCACTACTGATCTGGGGCATTGGCGTGTGGGGCATAGCATTTGCTACTGTGCGTCTGTTCGAGCCGGTGATTCCTTTTGTGCCAGGAGGCTGAGGCAGGATGATCAGACTTCAGGATCAGTTTCCACCACCCAAGTTCAAGCCATTGATCAAACGCTTCGGTAGGCCCGCTTCGATCACAATGCTAGATATAG
Organism: uncultured bacterium; assembly: GCA_903884125.1. Classification (GTDB taxonomy): domain Bacteria; phylum Pseudomonadota; class Alphaproteobacteria; order CAISDR01; family CAISDR01; genus CAISDR01. The sequence continues at coordinate 2,654 of CAISDR010000084.1, read as the reverse complement.
GGCTGGCCAACGGTTCGGCGCCTCTGGCCAGAAAGTGGTTCCCGAATTGTCACTATCATGGCGCCGACATTGTTGAGAGCCATATTTCGCCAAGCGACCGCTCACTGCTTGATGCTTTTTATCTGGTGGGACCCGACGGCATACAGGGATACGATGCTATCGCTGATGAAAGTTTTGATGCCATCATTTTAAATCACGTGTTGGAACACCTTGTAAATCCGCTGGATCTTCTGATCACAGTCAGCGCGAAGCTGAAACCCGGCGGGATTATTTTTGCCGCCTTCCCCAGCCCGACAAGTCTCAGGCTGCCAAGTGGCAGCGGCACCTTGCATTTTTGTGATGATCCAACCCATGTCACGATGATTGATATTGTGGCTGTCGTGAATTGCCTTTTGCGACGGGATATAAAGATCATCTATGCCGGTCCAACCCGTGACTGGTTGCGCATCGCCATTGGTGCAATCATTCTGCCCTGGGCCTTTGTCCGTAGACTTTTGACAGGCCAGTGGCAGGCAAGGGGATTATGGTATGTCCTGGGATTTGAAGATTCCGTCGTCGGCATCAAAAGAAGCAAGTTGTGAATTGGGCAGTACCGATAGCCGACATGAAGGTCGGTGCGGAATTGTTCGACCTGGGTTTTACCCTTGCCCTGTGTCACCTGGATTGTGCTGAACGGCTCCACGCGCTTGTTGAAAACAAGCTGGATGCATTGGCTCATTTTCCAAATGCCCAATTCATGGTTATCGACAACGGATCAACTGACGGATCACTGTCTTTGCTGGCTCAAATGGCTAAAGAGCAACCGAAGATACAGTGGGTCGTGGAATCGCAGCGGGGTATTTATTATGTGCGTCGCCGCGCCATTCTGGAATGTCGGGACCCGTTTCTGATTATGGTTGATGATGATGTTCAGTTGGATGAAACCGTTCTAATGGAATTGCTGTTGCCATTGGTTAAGGATGACTCAGTTGGCCTTGTAGGTGCACGGGTCGATCTTGAATGGCATGCACCGCAACCCGTCTGGCTGGCAGATAAATTGTTGAACCAGTTTCGTACCGATGTCGAAAAGACGAGGTTCAGATATGAATCAACTGCATTTCCCTGCTTTCCAACCGGTGTGGCAAAAGCAATAAGGCTTGGGCCTTGTGCAGCGCTGTTTTCCGGCAAGCCGCGTTCAGTAAACTATCCGCTGGGGCGAAAGCGGGCGGATGTCACCCGTGGATTGGAAGCCCAGGATTTGGGCGGCGAGGATATCGACCTGGCCGAGATATTTGCCAGCAATGGCTATCAGGTGCTGTTTTCAAATTATGCGCGTGTCTTGCTGGACGTCCCGGCTGAGCGTCTTACACCTGAATGGTTCCGGGCGCGCTGTCTGGCAGATGGCCGGACGCGGATTCGACTATTGAAATTTACCGGACGCTCGGCGCTGGGTCGTCATGGTATTCGATTTATTCTTGGACTAATCGTACTGGCGCCAATGATCGTCCTTGTCCCGTTTGTTTCAAAGCGGCTTGGATTTTTGTGGTCCTGTTATCTGGCCAAGGCCTGGGGTGCCTGGGCCGAATGGTTGGCGCCCGGCCCATCAGCACCATGGCCCTATCGTATAGATCAGACGCGCATCCCCATGCCTGCGGATGTGGCGGCAGATTGATGACAAATTACCTGACAACGTTTTTTGCGGAAGCCGGGGCACGGTTAAGTCAGCTTATCCTTGTTGCAATAGCATCGCGCATACTGGGGCCAGGAGATTTTGGTCTTGTCATATTAGGATGGAGTCTTGTTGCTTTGTTGCTGCCGGTGGTTCAGATCGCACCAGAAACGGTTGGCGTGCGGTATCTGGGGCAGGGTCAGCCTTTGGCACCAACAATCGGTCTGATCACATTTTTCAAAAGATCAGCGGCGGTAGGCATCTTAGCGCTGGCCCTTTTTGGAATTCTGGCAATCATGGCGATAGGCAATACCATTTCATCACGCGTATCCCTACAGATAATGGCAAGCCTTGGCGTGCTGATTGTGTTGGCTTTTAATCCGATCTGGGCGTTAAGGGGATCGCTTTGGTTTCTTGATGCCAATATCGCGCGCATATCCCAGAGTGTACTTGCTGTGATATTTTCTGTCGCGCTGGTTTGGGCGGTTTCAATTCCGGCTATGGTACCGATTGCAGAAGCGGCATCCTGGGCGGTGGTTACAATGATGTGTTTTGCATTTTTGAAGCGCCGAACCAAAGACTCTGGGAATGGCCCACTTTTTTCGCCTGTCTGGAAGATCAGATGGACCTGGGCGGATGCACATCTGATAGGGATCAATGCGCTGGGGGCAACGGCTGCCACTGCTGTCTGGTATCTGCCCCTGCTTGTTGCCTGGATACGGCTACAGCCAGTGGCATTCGGGTTTCTTGGCGGCGTCTGGCGACTGGTCATAGCAGTCTATGCTTTGGGACTTGCGGTCTATCAGGTGCTGCATCCGCAGATGGTTCGCGCATATGCCGATGATCTTGCATCGGGTCGCAAACTGACCGGGCAACTGGTCATTATAGCCACAATTGGCAGTGTGCTATTGGCCATTCTGCTTCAACTAATGTCGCCTTTGATTGTGATGGTCCTTCTGGGTGCAGATTTTCAAGGTGCCGAGCCATTATTCCGCCTGTTGAGTCT
>CAISDR010000083.1 GCA_903884125.1 uncultured bacterium | reverse complement strand
GTTACTTTTGACCCTGACAGCTTTTTGACATCGATTACCTGGGCGCGCGAGATTTTATCCTCAAGCTCCATCACCCGGCCTTCGATATAGGACTGGCGTTCCTTGGCCGCGTGATATTCGGCATTTTCCGAAAGGTCGCCATGGGCACGCGCCTCGGCAATGGCCCGAATGATTGCGGGACGTTCCTCGGTCTTCAAACGCTTCACTTCTTCTTCGAGAATTTCGAAGCCGCGCGGCGTCATCGGAATCTTTTCCATTTCAACTCTCTTTGGCTGAGGCTGGTCAGACTGACTGACCACCTCTTTAATCAGGTCCATTTGGACCAATGTTGATTGAACTTAGCAGTTTGGACAAGCACCGATCTGGTGGTCGTCCAAATCAAGTACAGACTTAAGTGTATGACTGCAATGATGCTACTTCAAGTGAGCCGGAAGCCTGAGCCTCAATGGCTTTCACTGCCGCCAGCGACCCGGCCAGGGTCGTGTAATACGGGATTCGCTGTAACAGGGCGGCCCGACGCAATTCCCGCGAATCTTCAATCGCCTTTGCGCCTTCTGTCGTATTGAAAACCAGATCGATCCCCCCATCCTTCATCAGATCGACAATATGGGGCTGGCCTTCCATCACCTTGTTGACGCGACCAACCTTCAGGCCCTGGGCGGTCAGGAATTTTTCAGTACCCTGGGTTGCGATTACAACAAAGCCCATATCGATCAGTAACCGCACCGGCGCAACCAGCGCGGGCTTGTCGCGGTCCTTGACCGATACAAAAACACAGCCCCGGCTGGGGATCTTGGTGCCGCTGGCGATCTGGCTTTTGGCAAAGGCAACCGCAAACGACTTGTCCAGTCCCATCACCTCGCCGGTCGAGCGCATTTCCGGCCCAAGTAACGTGTCAACGCCAGGGAAACGGGCAAACGGGAATACCGCTTCCTTGACGGCCACATGATTGAGCTTGCGCGCGCGTAGATTGAACGAGGCCAGGCTCTCGCCAGCCATGATGCGCGCGGCGATTTTGGCAATCGGATAGAAAATGGTCTTTGCCACAAACGGCACGGTGCGGCTGGCGCGCGGGTTTACTTCCAGCACAAAGATTTCACCGCTTTGAATGGCAAACTGCACATTCATCAGTCCCACCACGCCGAGTTTAAGCGCCATGGCGCAGGTCTGGCGTTCCAGTTCGGCAATGGTCGCAGCATCCAGCGAATGCGGTGGCAGGGAACAGGCGCTGTCGCCGGAATGAATCCCGGCTTCCTCGATATGCTCCATGATACCAGCGACGAAGACCTGTTTGCCATCGGACAGGGCATCCACGTCTACCTCGATGGCATCCTGGAGATAGCTGTCAATCAAAACCGGGCTGTCGCCGGATACGACAACCGCGTTTGCGATATAGCGGTTCAACTGCGCAACCGACCGCACGATTTCCATGGCGCGTCCGCCCAGCACATAAGACGGCCGGATCACCACCGGAAAGCCGATGCGTTCGGCAACCGCGCGCGCTTCATCTGCCGTGGATGCCAGCCCGTTGACCGGCTGTTTCAGGCCCAGTTCGTGCAACATTTCCTGAAAGCGCTTGCGATCTTCGGCCTGATCAATGGCATCGGGCGACGTGCCCAGAATTGGAACACCGGCGGCCTCTAATGCCTTGGCCAGTTTCAGTGGGGTCTGACCACCAAACTGGACGATTACGCCAAGTAATTTGCCATTGGACTGTTCGACACGCACCAGTTCCAGCACTTCTTCTGCGGTCAGCGGTTCGAAATATAATCGGTCGGATGTATCCGGATCAGTTGATACGGTTTCCGGGTTACAATTGACCATGATGGTTTCATAGCCCGCATCCGACAGGGCGAACGCCGCATGACAGCAGCAATAGTCAAACTCGATCCCCTGACCGATACGGTTGGGGCCGCCACCCAGAATGATCACCTTGGTGCGCGCGCTGGGATCGGCTTCGTCTTCGACCAGACCGTCGACCGGCGCTTCATAGGTGGAATACATGTACGGCGTTGCCGAACGGAACTCGGCAGCGCAGGTATCGATGCGTTTGTAAACCGCATGCAGGCCCAGTTTTTTGCGCAGGTTGCGGACTAAGATTTCACTATCCCCGCTTAACTGCGCCAGCCGTTGATCGGCAAATCCCATGGCCTTTAACCGACGCAGTCGCGCGAGATCCTGGGGTAGGCCATCTTTTCTGACCGATTCCTCAACGGCGATGATTTCCTGAATCTGTTCAAGGAACCATGGATCAATCCGGCAGGCGTCCTGAATTTCATCCGGGGCCATACCATGCCTGAATGCCTGTGCCACATAGCGCAGGCGATCTGGTGTCGGCCTGCGCAGGGCGGCGCGTATCGCGTTTTTATCATCGCCTTCGCCAAGTCCCGGAATGATGATTTCATCAAGCCCCGACAGGCCGGTTTCCAGCGACCGAAGCGCCTTCTGCAGGCTTTCCTGGAACGTGCGCCCGATGGCCATGGCCTCGCCCACCGATTTCATCGATGTGGTCAGCGTGGTGTCAGCACCGGCAAATTTTTCAAAGGTGAAGCGGGGAATTTTCGTGACCACATAGTCAATAGTCGGCTCGAAACTTGCCGGTGTTGACTGGGTGATATCATTGGCAAGTTCATCCAGCGTATAGCCAACCGCCAGACTCGCGGCGACCTTGGCAATGGGAAATCCCGTAGCCTTGGATGCCAGGGCGGATGAACGCGACACGCGCGGGTTCATTTCAATCACAACCATCCGGCCATCTTCCGGATTGATTGCGAACTGCACATTCGACCCGCCAGTTTCGACCCCGATTTCGCGCAAGACCGCGATCGAGGCATTACGCATCACCTGATATTCCTTATCCGTCAGGGTCAGTGCCGGGGCGACTGTGATTGAGTCACCTGTGTGAACACCCATTGGATCAATGTTTTCAATTGAACAGATGATGATGCAGTTATCCGCCTTGTCGCGGACCACTTCCATCTCAAATTCTTTCCAGCCCAAAACGCTTTCTTCGACCAGCACTTCATTGGTCGGCGACGCATCAAGGCCGCTTTTTACAAATTCCTCGAACTCAACCCGATTATAGGCGATGCCACCGCCGGTCCCGCCCATGGTAAAGGATGGCCGGATGATGGCGGGCAGGCCGATCTGGGGCAGAGCATCCAGTGCTTCGGCCAGTGTATTGACCGCCGCAGATTTCGGACTCTCCAGACCGATGCGTTCCATGGCCAGACGGAATTTCGAGCGATCTTCGGCCATTTCAATCGCTTCGCGATTGGCACCGATCATCTCGACCCCGAACTTGGCCAGTACACCCTGATCGGCCAGCGCCATGGCGGTATTCAGCGCCGTCTGTCCGCCCATGGTCGGCAGCAGGGCATCGGGGCGTTCTGCTTCGATAATCTTGGCAACGATTTCCGGTGTGATCGGTTCAATATAGGTGGCATCGGCCAGTTCCGGATCGGTCATGATCGTGGCCGGATTGGAATTCACCAGTATGATGCGGAACCCCTCGGCCTTTAGTGCCTTGCAGGCCTGGGTGCCGGAATAGTCAAATTCACAGGCCTGTCCAATGACAATAGGGCCTGCGCCAATGATCAGGATCGATTTTATGTCTGTGCGTTTTGGCATGATGAACTAGCGTTGCCGATCCATTGCTGTGGTAAACCGTTCGAACAGGTAATAACTGTCATGGGGACCGGGGGATGCTTCGGGATGATATTGCACCGAAAAAATCGGGCGGCCGCTGAGCGCAATGCCAGCATTTGTGCCGTCGAACAATGACACATGAGTTTCAGTAATGCCCGGTGGCAGGCTCGACCGCGCCACGGTGAAACCATGATTCATCGATACGATTTCGACCTTGCCGGTTGAAAGATCTTTGACCGGATGATTGGCGCCATGATGACCTTGCGGCATTTTTTCGGTCTTGGCACCTAAGGCCAGTGCCAGCATCTGATGGCCCAGACAGATACCGAAAATCGGCAGGCCGCTTTCAACGAGAGCCTGAATCGTCGGCACCGCATAAACGCCGGTAGCTGCCGGATCACCCGGTCCATTGGACAGCAAAATGCCGTCCGGCTTGTGCGCCAGAACTTCTTCCGCCGAAACAGTGGCAGGGACAATGGTCAGCCTGCATCCGGCCGATGCCAGCGAACGCAGAATGTTGCGTTTGACACCATAATCAATCACGACCACATGAAGTCGGGGCGCGATCTGACGGCCATAATCCTGCCCCCAAGTCCAGCGTGTCTCATCCCAGACATAGGTCTGACCGGCAGTGACGTCTTTTGCCAGATCCAGTCCCTCGAGTCCGCCCCATGCCTTTGCCTGCGCCAAAAGGGCGGGGATATCGAAAATGCCTTGGGCATTATGGGCGATCACGCCATTGGGCATGCCGGTTTCGCGGATCATGCGGGTAAGTCGGCGTGTGTCCACGCCCGAAATCCCCACCACCTTGCGCGCCGCCAGCCAGTCGTTCAGATGCTGGGCTGATCGCCAGTTGGCCGGCGATGTGATGGGCGCACGAATGACCAGTCCCCGCGCAACCGGATCGCCTGCTTCATGGTCCAGATCATTGGTGCCCACATTGCCGATATGGGGAAAGGTAAAGGTGACGATCTGTGCGGCGTATGACGGATCGGTCAGGATTTCCTGATACCCGGTCATGGCGGTGTTGAAGCACACTTCGCCAATGGCGGACCCTTCAATGCCTATGCCATGACCAGCAAAAACACTGCCGTCAGCAAGGACCAAGCGGCCCGTAAGGGAACGATCCGATCCCGCAATGGGGTCGGCAAAAGGGGCCTGGTAAGACATGAAACCGCTCCGGCGGGGACGATGGAAGACGCGCCCGCTCTTGGAGACGGGACAATATTGAAAGCCCCCGCCCGCGTCAATGGTCGAAGCAAAGGACTGATAGATCAATCTTTATAACGGGTTGCAGCCTTTAAGGGAAAATTTCGTGATTCCGGTCCAGGGAATCGGGTGATTGGGCGTAAAATGAACGCGACCGATGATTCTTGTGGACAGGTTTGGGGATAAGCTGTGCAAAACCCATGCAGCTTTTGCTATGGCCCGGCCACTGGCCTATTGTCCTCGGCCCCTCTATCGGTCTTTGCCAAGACTTCATTTGTGGATGTGATCGGATGACTGCTGAGACCCCAAATCTGCGCCTGCGCCTGAACGAGGCGATGAAAGACGCCATGCGTGCCAAGGATTCGTTGCGCCTGGGTGTGCTGCGCATGGTGCTGGCGGCAATCAAGGACCGTGATATTGCCGCCCGGACTGAAGCCAGCCGCGAAGGTGTGTCGGACGCCGATGTGGTGCAGGTTTTGCAGAAACTGGTCAAGCAGCGCCGTGAATCCGCAGAAGCGTTTGATGGTGGTGGGCGGCCTGAAATGGCAGCAAATGAACGCGCCGAAGCTGCCGTGATTGAGAGCTTCCTGCCGACCCAGATGGACGAGGCGGCAACCAAAGCAGCAATTCAGAAAGCAATAAGCGATACCGGTGCCGCCAGCATCAAGGATATGGGCAAGGTGATGGCTGCCCTGCGCGAACGCCATGCAGGCGTGATGGACATGGCCAAGGCCTCGCCCCTGGTCAAATCGATTTTAGGCGCATGATCTGCACAAGGTGACCAAGCTTACTCCATGAGTATCTTTCCCCCCTCATTTGTTGAAGAACTGCGCGACCGGGTGAACCTGTCGGATGTGGTGGGAAAACATGTGCAATGGGACCGGCGCAAAACCAATCCGGGGCGTCGGGATTTCTGGGCGTGCTGCCCGTTTCATTCCGAAAGTTCGCCATCTTTCCATGTTGATGACAACAAGGGATTCTACAAATGCTTCGGCTGCGGGCAGGGGGGCAACGCCATCACGTTCCTGATGGAATATGAAAAGCGCACTTTTGTCGAAGCGGTCGAAGACCTGGCACAGATGGCAGGCATGCCGCTGCCGGAGCGCACACCTGAGGCGGTGGCGCAGGACGATTTTAATGACCGGCTTCGGGCCGCCAACGAAGCCGCACGCAACTGGTTTGCAGCCCAGCTTGCTGGTCCAAAGGGGGATGCCGCGCGGGCCTATCTGGTTCGCCGCGGTATCAGGGCCGATGTGGCTGACCGGTGGTCATTGGGTTTTGCGCCAGCCGATCGCGGCGGGCTTGGGACGCATCTGTCAAAGCTGGGATTCAGCCGCGATGAGATGGTGCAGTCGGGTTTGATGATCGCCCCGGATGATCGGCCGAATGATCCACCTTTTGACCGGTTTCGTGATCGGCTGATGTTTCCAATCTGTGATGGCAGGGGCAGGGTCATTGCCTTTGGCGGACGCGCGATGGCTGCTGATGCTCAGGCCAAATATCTCAATTCGCCGGAAACGCCGCTGTTTCATAAGGGCCGCACCCTGTTCAACCTGCATCAGGCGCGCCGGGCGGCGGTTGAAGCAGGCCGCGTTATCGTGGCTGAAGGTTACATGGATGTGATCGCACTGGTTGATGCCGGCATTCATGAGGCGGTGGCCCCTCTGGGCACGGCGCTGACCGAAGACCAATTGCAATTGCTCTGGAAACTGGCGGCGGAACCGATCCTTTGTCTGGATGGCGACAAGGCGGGACTGGCGGCAGCGATGCGGGCAATGGATCGGGCCTTGCCCCTGTTAAAGCCGGGGCAGTCTTTACGCTTTGCCATGCTGCCCGATGGCAAGGACCCGGACGATCTGGTGCGCAATGATGGTCCGGCCGCGATGGAACAGGTTCTGGCGGCGGCAAGGCCTTTGGCGGAATTATTGTGGCAGCGCGAGACCGAGGGCGGTATCCCCCAGACCCCGGAACGTCGGGCGGGTTTGGAAGCGCGTGTGCTGAACGTAGTGAGGGCCATCGAAGACCCGGCGGTAAGAAGCCACTATCAGGCCGATATGAAAGCGCGCCTGCGCCAGATGTTCGAGCCGGTGCGGGCGGCCTGGGGGGGCAAGCCCGGTATGGGCGTCAGACAAAATCGGGGGCTCGGCAAATCGAAAACGGGCAATTATGGCAAGGGGTTTGCCGGCCGCGGTCTGGTGCCAGGTGCCCTGCCGCCAACCAGTTCGCTGCTTGAAAGCGCCCTTGCCAAAGGGGGTGAACCACCACATGACCGACTGATGGATCTGGTCTTTGGGATATGTTTGACACATATTGACCTCCTGGTGGACAATGCCGAGCGTTTGGCGGCTTTAGAGCCCCGTGCGCCGTGGCGCAGCCGCCTCAGGGACGGTTTGATTGGGGGGCTGGGCATAAACCACCTTGACAGCGGGGGCTTGAATGACCACTTGAACACCCTGGGTCTTGCAAATGAGGTGGATGCGCTCTGGCAGCGGGTCCTGGCCAATCCGGAATGGGCAGCCGCCCGCCCCGGATCGGACAGACCGGCGGCAGCAGTGCTTTTGCTTCGTGCGTTCGAGGCAATCGAGGCCGGCCAGGGGGCGGGTGAGTTGGCATTGCGTGCACAGCGGGATGCTTTAGGTGGCGAGATTGACGCTGATTTGGCAGACCAGATCAGCGCCGCACGTCGTGACATAGAGGCAGCACGCCAGAGCGTGCAGGAAGAAGTTGCACCGGTTCATGACGCATTGATGCGTTGAGAATTCGGTTTTTGTTACAAGGCAGCGTGGGCCCGTGGGTCTGCAGGCGGAGAAGAGCATGGCGAGCAAGACGGTAGTAAAGCCGGTCAAAGCGACCAAAACAGCAAAGTCCGCCAAGGGCGAAGGCGCTGAAGGCGCGGAATCGGCAACCGAAGAACGCGACGGTCCGGTTCTTGACCTGAC
>CAISDR010000082.1 GCA_903884125.1 uncultured bacterium | reverse complement strand
TGGCATATTATTTATAGGTATCATCCATAAAATTCCAGTGGTTACTCTGGTTGATCCCTGAGCCAGGCCAAAAAAATACCCAAAGGAGACAGGTTCTCTGCGTCAGCATCCCCGTCGGGCCGATGAATCAGGTACCAGGCCCGACCGTGGTTAATGGATTGCGGAAATGGCCGGATCAGACGACCAGCGGCCAGATCGTCTGCAACGAAAGGTGCACGCGCCATGGCAACGCCCAGTCCATCCAACGCTGCCTGAAGTGCCAGCGCGGCTGTGTCGAACAGCGGACTTCTCTCGATTGGCAGGTTGGTGCAGTTTGCAATGACCAACCAGTCAGGCCAATCCCGCTCCGCGCCCACCACGCGCAAAAGAGGCATTGTCATAAGGTCGGCGGGTGTTGACAGCTTGCTGGCAAGTGATGGTGCTGCAACAGGAAAACTCGTGGCATGGAACAGGGCGTGTGCAAAAAGGCCGGGCCAGTCGCCCGATCCCGGTCGTATGCTGGCGGTCCAGTCTGAGTACAAAACTGGTCCAAGCGGCGTTGCTGTCGCAAGACGAATTTCAATTTTAGGGTGAAGTCGCTGAAATCCACCCAGGCGCGGGATCAGCCACCGCATCGCGAACGTGGGTCCAACACCCAGCGTGATAATGGGTCCGGCGGGCGGCATTCGGGTTTGAGCCAGCAGCAGTTCAAGGGAATCGAACTGTGCTGACAGGCCTTTTGAAAGAATCTGGCCAGCCGGGGACAGTTGGAGGGCATTGGGACTTCGGACAAACAGACCAACGCCCAGTCGGTCCTCAAGTATTTTCACCAATCGGGACAAGGCTGCCGGGCTCACATTCATTTCGCTTCCGGCTGCAGCAAGGCTGCCAAGCCGCGCCGCTGCCTCAAAGGCGCGCAATCCATTCAGGGGCGGCAATTGACGCATGATTCCCCCACTTAGCATTAAATAACCTGATGCTAAGGATAACGTAAATTTGCTGTTGCTTACCAAAATTTACGGGCAACTTATAAAAATCATCGTATAGGAACGCACCATGGATTTTCCGCTACCAACAGTAATTTTGATACTAGGGTCAGTTCTTGGCACGGCCTTTATTTCGGGCATTTTTGGAATGGCCGGGGGATTGATTCTGAAGGGTGTGCTGGTTTCGACCCTGTCCGTCGGAGCGGCGATGGTGTTGCATGGCCTGGTTCAGATCGTGTCGAACGGGTGGCGGGCCGTGTTGTGGCGACAGCAGATCGTCTGGTGGATTGTCTTGAAATTCGGCCTTGGGATGGTGCCGGTTATCATTGTTCTTGCCTTGGCCGAATATAATCCGCCAGCAGTTCTGGTGTTTTTTGGACTTGGGCTGTTGCCATTCATCAATGAATTGGTTCCCAAGGGCCGCGCCCCTGTGATTGACCGGCCCGGTGTAGCCTATGTTGCGGGCGGGCTTGTCACACTGGTTCAACTGGTCGCTGGCGTGGCGGGACCCTTTCTGGACGTATTCTTTGTCCGCGCTGACCTGACCCGCCAGCAGATTGTGGCTACCAAGGCGGCGACCCAGGTCCTGGGTCACATGGCCAAAGTTGCTCAGTTCGGTCTGATTTTAAAGGGGCTGACCAGCGAACTGGCTTTTCCGTTGTGGCTACCCGTCCTTGCCGTGCCACTTTCCATTATGGGTACCTCGCTCGGCGCGCCGGTATTGAAACGTCTGACGGATTTTCAATTCAGAACCGGGATGCGGATTTTGCTGATCGCCATCGGCACCACCTATCTTTTCTATGCAGCGGTTCTATGGTTCGGCTGATTTTGTCCTATGGAACTTTGTCCAGCCATGTCTGACACAGCATTTCAAAATGGCGTGCCAGGCGCGGGCCATCACCCAGCGGGCCGTTGATCATCCTGCCCCGCAGCTGTTGTCTAAGCATGGCGCGACGATCCGGGGCGCTGGCAAGTGCAACGGCTTTCGCGATGAAATCAGACTGTGTCGGTACAGCAAGGTCCGCCAGCCCGACCCGCGTCAACAAACTCAGACCCATGCGCGCCGCATGTCGGTCCCCAAAGCGGCTTATGACCGGCACGCCCATCCACATGGCATCGCATGTGGTCGTGGTGCCTGCATAGGGATAGGTATCAAGTCCGATATCAACCTGATTATAAAGTCCCAGATGTTCATCGCTTGATACCCATCCCATTAATTGCAGCCGATGGGCATCTATGCCGCGTGCGGCGAACTTTAAAAGCCAGTGTTTCGCCACATACTGATCATCGAAGGCAATAGATTTCAGCATCAGTCTGGATTTGGGCACCGCCTGCAGGATTGCCGCGATGGCATCAGTATGTTCTTCGGTCATCTTCGCCAGATTGTTGAATGACCCAAACGTGACATAGCCGTTTTGAACACTGGGACACGGACCAATATCAACGCTTCGATCGTTTTCATAAACCAGAAATCCATCGGGGATGCGAACCAGCATTTCCAGAACCAGCCGGTCAAAACGACCCGAAGCATCAACCGGATCCGCCTCGGCGTCGCTTAGCCGATAGTCAATCCCTGCAATGCCCAATGTTGCCACATAGCCAAGCCAGGTTGCCTGAACTGCCGCGGGGCGATGGGCCAGAATGGAAACTCTGTTACCACTGGAATAGCCGGACAGATCAACCAGGACATCGATTTTATGGGCCCGGACTAAATCACAAGCCACCTGATCATCGCAGTCGGCAATTGATACCCAGTCATAGGCCCTGTCGCGAAGTTCCGCGCTGATTTCGTCTTCGTTTTTGTTATTGGCAAATAAAATTGACTCAATTCGTGCGGGGTCCAGCGCCGCAAGAAATGGTAGAAAAAAATAGCTGACTGAGTGGCGTCGAAAATCTCCCGAAACAAATCCCACTCGGATTGGCCTGGTCGCAATGGGTCCGCCTGCCATGTGTTTTTTGGGTCGCGGCCTGGGATTGAAGCGCCCACCAAAGCGGATGTGTTCGGCAGAAATGATTTCGGCAGGGATATCTTCCAGATAGTTCAGGTTGAACAGATAATTGTGCCAGTTGACCGTAACATCCGGATCAAGTGTCAATGCACGGCGCAGGCAGTTGACCGCACTTTTCGCCTGGCCGGATGGGCTAAGGATATTGGCCGTGTTATACCAGGTAGTGGACAGGGCCGGTGCCAGCGCCAGACTTACTGCCGCCCGCGTCAGGGCAGGTGGCGCATCGGGCAATTTGTCGGCGGCCAGGCTCCAGTTCGCCCAACCTGCCGGTTCATCGGGTGCAATCTGAATTGCCCTGCGGCTCATAAGTGCATTTGCTGAATTCTGACTGGCACCAATTAATGCAGCGCCATTTGACCAGTTCAGGAAATCATCCGGTGCCAGTACCAGCGCTGCAGCCACTTCGAAATGGCAGGTTTTGGAAGACCCGTACGCAGATGCACATACGGCAAGATTCAAATGCCTGCGGTGATTGCCCGGTTCAATTAAAACCAGACGCCATGCCAGCGCAAGTTGCTGCTGGCCAGACTTCAACCGGCCACAAAGGATGTCCAAGGCATCTGGTTTACCAGGACTTTCCACCACCGCGCGCGAAGCATACTGCACCGCGTCCTTGTTTCCGCGTCGAATAGCAGCAATGGCCAGATTGGACCAGATATTACTGTTGGACACATATAGGCGGCTGGCGCGCAGATTCAGCTGGAAACCGCGATCATCAAGCCCAATTATGGCTACAAGTGACCCGAGGCTTTCGTATGGCTCCCCCCAGTTCGGGGCCAAGACAGTACAAAGACGTAAAAAAAGTACCGCTCGCGCCTGATCACCCGAAGCAAGTGCCGCCCTGCCTGCATTCAAGAATTCCTGCAAGGGGGCAAATGCGTCTGCCGGTTGACCTGTCTGCATGGACCAAAATTCCCAATCCTGCTACGTCGAACGTGTCACTTCTGATCTGGCTATGCCATTATCTTACCGGAAAAGTGTCCCTGACTTAGTGCCCGTAATGAATATGGCTGTAAATCCAAATTGAATATAGCTTAAATAAAGTCGTTACTTTTCTACTGTGCGTGCATACGGCAAATCGTCCTGATGTAAAGGGGTATATAATGGCAAGC
>CAISDR010000081.1 GCA_903884125.1 uncultured bacterium | reverse complement strand
CGTCACGGTGGGGCGGCAGAAGTTCGGTCATAAAGGGTCCGAAATGACTTTGCACAAACTTGCACGCTGCATCAAACCCGCCATCAAGATAAATGGCAGCAATCAGCGCTTCGCAGGCATCGGCCAGTAGTGCCGGTTTTTCGCGGCCACCGGTCAGCTCTTCTGATTTTGCCAGACGAAGATATTTGCCGATCCCAAGCACGCGGGCAACCTGTGCACAGCTTTCACGGCGCACGGCCGCATTTAGACGCAACGCCAGTTCGCCTTCGCGGGCAGTTGGATACTGAGCAATCAGGGCGTCTGCGACTGCAAGACCAAGTACGCGATCACCAAGAAACTCCAGACGCTCGTTATCAACACCGGTTTCGACATCCAGACTGGCATGACTCATCGCTCGCCAGAACAAGCCAGTATTGGCGAAAGTGTAGTCCAGAGACTTTTCAATCGAACGAAGGTCGGCTGAATCGTTCATATCATCGCAGTAATTGACCGATGCGCGACAGCCGGGTTGCGGGAATCCAGTCCCAAACCGCCCAGATCGGGGAATCTGATGACGTTGAATACCAGATCAGTTCGGCTCTGCCGACAAAGTTTTCAAACGGTACAAAACCCACCGGCCCATTAGGTAATAAAACGCGACTGTCCAATGAATTGTCGCGATTGTCCCCCATCATGAAATAATGCCCTTCAGGCACCACATAGATGTCGGTATTGCTCAGCGCACCGTCTTCGGCATGATTGTAGACGATGTAGCTCACGCCATTTGGCATGGTCTCGCGGTAGCGAATGACACGGTCGGGATAGCCCCGGCCATTCACTTCGACAATTTCATCAATCTTCTCGCGTTTGATCTTTTCACCATTCAGAATGATTTCGCCGTGGACAACCTGTATCCGGTCACCCGGCAATCCGATCAGGCGCTTGATGTAATCGGTCGAATTATCCTTTGGGATTTTAAAGACCACCACATCGCCGCGTTTGGGATCGGCGGACCAGACGCGGCCGGAAAATAATGGCGGGCTGAACGGAATTGAATGTTTCGAAAAACCGTAGGCAAATTTGGATACATACAGATAGTCACCAACCAGCAAGGTCGGCACCATCGAAGCTGACGGAATATTGAACGGCTGGAATATCAGGACACGCGCCGTAAGTGCGATCAGTCCCGCAAACAGCAGGGTCTTGATCAGTTCCAGAAATGAATTTTCCTGTGAACCGGAATCCTGTTTGCCATTTGAATTCATAGTAATGGCATCCAAAGAGTTTTTCGCATCGGTCATAAACTATAGCCTCGACTAGCTCGGTTGCGGCCGGTGAAATTTGTGGGGCCAGCGGATCAGCATGGGGGGACGGGTTTGGAAAAAACGTGACCGCACTATTTCCTGGCCAACAAGGCGATGGCAAGCATTGAATTGTATCGCAATATTACTGGTAACACGCATTAAATCCCGCCCGATGCAACCGGTCGCCCCTGACCTTTTGCCCGAGCCTCGTTCATTAACATGCGCATCCGCCGGATTGTACCGTCAAGGCCGCCAAATATCGCCTCGCCCACCAGAAAATGCCCGATATTCAATTCCACAATCTGGTCAATGGCCGCAATGGGGCCTGTTGTCTCGAATGACAGGCCGTGGCCGGCATGTATTTCCAGACCCAGCCGGGCACCTTCTTCTGCAGCACCCTCTATCCGCGCCAGTTCGGCTGCCAGCGCGTTCCGGTCGCCCGACTGGGCCGCTTCGCAATAAGTGCCCGTGTGCAATTCAACAACATCTGCCCCCAGTGCATGCGCCACATAAAGCTGAACCCGCTCCGGATCGACAAAAAGGGACACCCGGATACCCGCCGATTTCAGGGTTCGGACAAAGGGTTCCAGCAGTCTGTGCTCGCGGGCAACATCCAGGCCGCCCTCGGTCGTCCGCTCTTCCCGCTTTTCAGGGACAAGGCAGGCTGCATGCGGGCGGTGGTTGAGCGCGATCGCCAGCATTTCATCCGTTGCCGCCATCTCAAGATTAAGCGGCAGCGAGATCTCAGCCGCCAGTCGGGCTATGTCGGAATCCGAAATGTGGCGACGATCCTCGCGCAGGTGGGCGGTAATACCGTCAGCACCGGCCTGTGCCGCCATGCGCGCGGCCCTGACCGGATCCGGATGCATGCCGCCACGCGCATTGCGTATCGTCGCCACGTGATCAATATTCACGCCCAGTCGCAATATTGAACTATTGGCCATCTCAGTCGTTCCTCAGACTTTTGAAAGGTGACGGCTGCCGGGCTTTACCGCAGGCAGCGCCGCCAGTTCGGGGGGAAGTTCGTCGGGGGCGAAGCTTGGAATATCCAGCCTTGCCAGCGCAACCAGCGGTCGGCCCACATTGGCGGCACCGTTCGAGCGATCAATCAGACAGGCCGCCGCAACCACCTTGCCGCCAGCGTCTTCAATTGCGCTGATCGCTTCGCGTGATGACAGGCCGGTGGTAACGATGTCTTCAACCATCAGCACCCGTTCGCCCGGTGACAGCGCAAAGCCACGACGCAATTCGAATTTGCCGTTTTCCCGTTCCACAAACATTGCAGGCAGATTCATCTGACGTGCCATTTCATAGCCGACGGTAATGGCACCGACAGCAGGTGACACAATCGCCGAGATATCCGTAAAACCTGCTGCTGTAACCTTGTCCGCAAGTGCGCGGCATAATGCTTCGGCACGCCAGGGGAACATCATCACGCGCTGCTTTTGCAGGTAAAGCGCCGAATGACGGCCCGATGACAGAATGAAATGCCCCTGCAAAAGCGCATCTGCACCTTTGAAATGTTCAAGTACCTCGTCAACTGTCACGACATTTTTCCTATGGCTGAAATCACACTAGCTGCGGGTTCGTTCGACCGATGATACTTCGACCATGGCCCTTAAGCCTGCAACGATATTTGTCAGGTGACGCACATCGCGAACTTCAACATCGACCAGCATTTCAAAAAAGTCCGGGCTACGGTCGATGATCTTGAGATTTGATATATTGCCCTTG
>CAISDR010000080.1 GCA_903884125.1 uncultured bacterium | reverse complement strand
TCGCCGTGGACGCCTGCTAAAGGCGACGGCTGAAAAGCTGCGAACCAGACCGCCCGGCCGTCCGATGATCATCGCGGGGTCCACCGGCTCCATCCCCGCCAGTGCCGCATTGTTGGCACAGGTAGCACGGCTCACCAACGGCATGGTGATCCTGCCGGGACTTGACCTGCATCTGGATGATGAAAGCTTCGCAGCGCTTGAGCCCGGTCATCCCCAATGGGGCATGGCACAGACCCTTGCGCGCATGGGGGCAACACGCGGTGATGTGCGCATTTTTGGTGATACCAGCGCACCATCATCACGCTCGATCCTTTTGTCCGAGGCATTGCGGCCAGCGGATACCACCGACCTTTGGCGTGACGCCAGACAAAGACTTGGCGGGTATGTGATGGATGCCCTGAACGGCCTTACCATCATCACGGCGCCGAGCGAAGTTGACGAGGCCATCATCATTGCGCTGGCCATGCGCCATGCGCTGGAGACACCTGATCTAAGGGCTGCATTGGTGACACCCGATCGCGCGCTGGCCAGACGGGTCGGGGCCGAACTGGCACGCTGGCGGATCAAGGTTGATGACAGTGCCGGGCAACCGTTGACCAAAACTGCAACCGGTATTTTCTTTTGCCTTGCCCTTGATGTGGTTCTTGACTGGGGCCCGGCGGCCATTCTGGCGCTGTTGAAAAATCCGCTCTGCCGCATGGGTCTTGATCGTAGTGAAATCGAAATGGCGGTTGCGGATTTTGAAATTTCCGCCTTGCGCGGTTTGCGGCCAAAACCGGGTATTACGCCTTTGATTCTGGCGGCAAAACCCGGTGCTGCACAGATGCTGGTCAATGCCATGGCCAATGCGCTGTCCCCCCTGGAAGTACGGGCTAAGGACAAGCTGACACTGGGTGAATGGGTCATGGCCCATGCCCAGTGTGTCGAGAGACTTGCCGCAACTTCAACTGAAAATGGGGCGTCGGATATCTGGTCTGATGATGCGGGCGAGGCTTTGGTCAATCTGCTGGCAGAACTTGGCGGACCAGCCATTCTTGAACCCACGGACCTTGGCGACTATTCAGCACTGATCCGCCAGTTCATGGAACAGATCGCCGTCCGGCCCAAATTTGGTACCCACCCGCGTCTTTCCATATTGGGTCCGATTGAAGCACGCCTGCAACGCGCAGACCTGATGATCCTGAGTGGGCTTAACGAAGAAACATGGCCACAGGCCAGCGCGATTGACCCATGGTTTTCACGACCCATGCGCGCTGACTTCGGTCTGGACCCACCCGAACGCCGGCTGGGCCAATCCGCCCATGACTTTGTCATGGCGGCATCCGCACCACAGGTGATCCTGACACGGGCAGCAAAGGTTGGATCTTCACCGGGGGTTCCCTCGCGCTGGTGGCTGCGCCTTGAAACACTGATTAAAGGCCTTGGCATTAATATGCCCAGGCCGGACGCAGCCCATGATTACATGCAATTTGCCACCATGCTGGATCGGCCATCAGCGGTGCGTCCGATCATGGCCCCTCACCCGCGTCCACCGGTTCATGCACGGCCGCGCCGCCTGTCGGTAACGCAAGTGGAAACCCTGATCCGCGATCCCTATGCCACCTATGCACGCCATGTGCTGAAACTGCGGCCAATCGATCCCATCGATCAGGATTCCGATGCGGCCCTGCGCGGCACCATCATTCATAAAATTCTCGAGCAGTTCTCGAAATTGAAACTGGCGGCGGGTGAAAGCCTGTCAACAGCCTTTCTGGAAATTGCACGGTCGCAGGCGGCAGAGCTGCTCGACAGACCGGCGTTAGGTGCCGTGTGGTGGCCGCGGCTCGAACGCATTGCCCATTGGGTAGAAATCGAATGGCCCGAATTTCTGGAACAGGGCGAAATTGTCGGCGTTGAATGCACAGGTCATTTGAAATTTGCAACGGCTGCCGGGGAATTCACACTGACGGCAAAGGCAGATCGTATTGATCGGCGCATGAATGGTCTGGCCATACTTGACTATAAAACGGGCACGCCGCCCAGTCAGCGCGAAATCGAAGCACGATGGGCGGCTCAATTGCCGCTGGAAGCAGCGATTGCCATGGCTGGCGGTTTTCCCGGTATCCCTGCCCTGCCCGCGATGGCTATTGAAGTCATCCGGCTCAGCGGTGGTGATCCACCTGGTGAACTGGTCACATACAAATTTGATGCCGAGCAGATTGCCAGAAATCATCTGGCCAATTTCAAAAAGCTGATTGCGGAATATGATGATCCGGCGGTGCCCTATCTGTCGCGCCCCAGAGTTCAGTTCATATCGCGCTATGGTGATTATGATCATCTGGCCCGCGTGCGTGAATGGTCAGCGGCGGGCCTTGAAGGATCAGAGTCATGAGTGCGGTGATTGACGATGGCCGTACGCGCCAGCACCGCGCCAGCATGCCCGGCCAATCCGCCTGGGTTGCGGCCAATGCAGGCACGGGCAAGACCCGTGTTCTGGTCGAACGAGTCATCCGCCTTTTATTGTCCGGCACAAGACCCGACCGGATTTTGTGCTTGACCTTTACCAAGGCAGCGGCTGCCGAAATGTCCGAACGGCTGTTCAAAATTCTGGGCGAGTGGACCAGCCTGCCGGATGAAGCATTAGGGGTGCGGCTTGCCGAAATGGATGCGCCACGCGCGGACGAAAATATGTTGGCGGATGCACGCAGGCTGTTCGCGCGTGCCATCGAAACGCCCGGTGGTTTGAAGATTCAGACCATTCATGCATTTGCCCAGGCCCTGCTGCGCCGCTTTCCGCGTGAGGCGGATGTAGCACCGCATTTTGCGGTCATGGATGACCGCGAGGCCCGAAGCCTGATGGCCCATGCACGCGATGAAATTTTTTCACAGGTGCAGGCTGGCGGGACAATTGCAAAGGCGATTGGCGCTCTATCGCCCTTTTTGAATGAGGAAGCAATAGACAGCCTGCTGGCCACCATCGGCGCCGAGCGGACCACCTTGCGGCAGTTACTGCGCAGGCATGGTGGGCTGGATGCAGCAATTGACGCCCTGCGGCAGCAATTGGCCATTGGTGCAATTGATGAAGCCGATCTGGACCGCGAACTGGCAGAACAGATGACAGATTACGCCTGCGTGATTCCGGCGCTGGAATCGGGATCGCCGGGCGATAGAAAACGTGCGGTCATCATCCAGGAGTTTGTGAAAAACCCCACGGATTATTCAGCACGTGCGCGTTATGTAAAATTATTCTTCACCAACAAGGGCGATGCCTGTGCCCTATCCAGTCTGATCTCAAAAAATTGCGCCAAAGCGCACCCGGAGGCAGCGGCACTGATCGAGGCCGAGCAGGAACGGCTTATCGATATCGAAGACCGGCGGAAATCCGTACGTATCGTGGTATCGAGCCAGGCGGCGCTTGGTCTGGGCCTTGCCATTCTGGATCAATATGAAATTGAAAAGCAGCGCCGGGCAAGACTGGATTACGATGACCTGATTGATCACACGCTTGCATTATTATCGCAGGCCGATGCGGCGCCGTGGGTTTTATTCAAGCTGGATGGCGGACTTGAACATGTGTTGGTGGACGAGGCACAGGATACCAGTCCGGGCCAGTGGGCTATCGTGCGCGCATTGACACAGGAATTCATGGGTGGCGAAGGTGCTAACAATGTTGAACGCACAGTTTTCGCGGTGGGCGATGCCAAACAGTCCATCTATTCATTCCAGGGTGCCGATCCACGCGGCTTTGAACGCATGCGGCATTATTTTGGCCAGCACCTGTCAGCAGCCCGAAAACCATTTGAAACCGTTGATCTGATCTTGTCGTTCCGGTCAACCCGTGAAGTGCTGGCAGTGGTTGATGCCGTATTTGCCGGACCCGCAGGTCAGGGGCTTGGCGATGAAGTAACCAGTGTAAATCATACGGCAGCCCGGCAGATGATTCCGGGGCGGGTTGAATTATGGGAAACCATAAAACCCGATCCGATGCCCGAACCATTGCCCTGGAGTGCACCGCTGGACCAGACACCCGATCGGTCACCAAAAAAACTGCTGGCCGAGCGAATCGCGCGAAAGATCAGTCAGTGGCTGGAACCGGGCGGTGAGATGATTGTCGATGATCGTCACAGCGCACCCGTCACCCGGCCTGTTATCCCCGGCGATATTCTTATTCTGGTCCGCCGTCGCGACCAGTTTGTCGACGAGATGATCCGCGCCCTGAAACAGGCCAATATTCCTGTCGCAGGTGCAGACCGGATGCGGCTGGATGCGCAGATTGCGGTGATGGATCTGGCCGCGGCAGCGCGTGCGTGTCTTTTACCGCAGGATGATCTGAATCTGGCCTGCCTGCTGAAATCACCCCTGATCGGATTTGATGATGACGATCTGTTTGAACTGGCGTTTGATCGCGGCGAACAGAGTCTGTGGGCGCGCCTGTGTCAGTCAGACCGGCCGCGCGACATCACTGCCCATGGGCTGATCCGCTATTGGCGCGATCTGGCCCAGACCCTCACCCCATTTGATTTTTTTGCGCGCATTCTGACCAATGGGGGCCGTAATCGATTGCTGGCCCGCCTGGGTCCTGAAGCAAATGATCCCATTAACGAACTTCTGGCGCAGGCGTTGAATTTCGAACGCATGGAAGTGCCAACCCTGGAAGGGTTCATCCATTGGCTTTCTTCTGCCGAAGTGGAAATAAAGCGCGACATGGACCAGTCCGGCAATCAGGTACGGGTGATGACCGTGCATGGTGCCAAGGGACTTGAGGCCAATATTGTATTCCTGCCCGACACCTGCACTGTCCCGCGTGATAACAAACGCAAACGCCTGATCGAACTGGGCACACCGGATGCGTCTGACGCCCCCGAAGCCATCGGTTTTGCACCAAAGGTTGATCACGAACCCAAACGGCTGACGGCGGCGCGCGTTCTGGCCAAGCTGGACGAGGATAAGGAGCAAAACCGCCTGCTTTATGTGGCCATGACACGTGCGCGCAACTGGCTTTACATTGCAGGCCATGAGGGCCGTAGCGCGGGCGGGACGCGGCCGTTGCCACCGGAATGCTGGTATAGCCTGACAGCGCCTGTGATCCGGGATATGGGGATTGAAATCGTCGATGACGCAGGCAATAAAAACTGGACAGTTGATTTCGGTGTGGCATTGGGGCCGACCCAAAGCATCACGCAAGCCACAGCGCCAGAGGTCATTCTGCCCGAATGGATCGCATGCGCACCGGTTCTGGAAATGCGCAGTAGTCGGGTGATCACACCATCGCGCATTGACGGACGCGGGCAGGCGATACGTACACCCTTTTCCAGCGAGGGTCGGGCGAATTATCGTCGTGGCCGTCTGATACACCGCCTGTTACAGACGCTGCCCGATCTTGATCCTGCCTTGTGGGCGGATGCTGCTGAGCGGTATCTGGATCATGCGGCAAAGGATATGGACATATCCGCGCGCCGGGCGATCGCACAGGAGACGCTGGCGGTCCTGAATCATCAAGACTTCGCCGATGTCTTTGGACCCGGTTCGCGCGCCGAAGTCGCCATCGCCGGATCGGTGTCCGGTCTGGGATCTGCGTTCAATCTGGCAGGACAGGTGGACAGATTATGCCTCAGCGATTCAAGGGTGCTGATTGTTGATTTCAAGACCAACCGGCCACCACCCCAGACAATCGAAAAAGTTGCCGGACTTTATCTGCGCCAGATGGCAGCCTATCGCGCAGCCCTGCGCGAGATTTATCCGGGCCGCGATGTGCGAACGGCCCTGTTATGGACCGACGGGCCCAGACTGATGCCCCTGCCAGACAATCTGCTGGATCGCGCCGAAGCCGAAATTGCTGAAATGGTCAATCAGACCTGATCGGGGCCACGATCCCCCCACCTTGACGCCACGGGGGGGGCGTTCCTATGTTTCTGGTCCCGATATGGCTGTTATCGATTCGGGACTGAACGGGTGCTCTGGCGCACGGTTGGTTCAATTCGGTTTTTGTCTGCCCAACATGATTTATCAACGCCTACCGCAATCAAGGTGATTTATGTCCGCCAAAGTGACCGACCAGAGCTTTCCCGCCGATGTCCTGAACGCCCCCGGCCCGGTCGTGGTGGATTTCTGGGCCGAATGGTGCGGCCCCTGTCGCCAGATCGCCCCGGCGCTGGAAGAAATTGCTGTTGAACTGGGTGGCAAGGTCACGATTGCCAAATTGAACATCGACGAAAATCCCAATGTGCCGACAAAATACGGTGTTCGCGGGATTCCGACCCTGATGCTGTTCAAGGACGGCAAAGTTGCGGCGACCAAAGTGGGTGCATTACCCAAGAGCAAGATTCTGGAATGGATCAACCAATCCATCTGATGTTCCAATTCCGCGCGGCACCGGTCTAGGGTCAGGTGCCGCGTGG
>CAISDR010000079.1 GCA_903884125.1 uncultured bacterium | reverse complement strand
TTACAGGCAACAATTCAGGAAGAGGCTGAACGGCTCAACCGCTTTGTGGCGAATCTGATGAATATGACAAAGCTTGAATCAGGAGCGGTCAAACCAACAGTGGAAGCATTCGATCTGGCGGACCTTGTCGGCACGGCCCTTCAGCGCACGGCGCGCCTGACAGCGGCGCATAAGGTTGAAGTCATTCTAGAGCCTGATCTACCGATGGTCCGGCTTGATTTTGTACTGATGGAACAGGTGGTGGCTAATCTGATCGATAACGCGACCAAATATGCACCCACCGGCACAACCATATCAATAAGTGCCACCCGTGTTGAACATGGATTGATTCTGGATGTCTGTGACCAGGGGCCTGGCGTGCCCGGTGATGATCTGGAGCGGGTATTTGATAAATTCTATCGCGCTAAATCTACCGATCGCCAACGTGCGGGAACAGGATTGGGACTGTCGATCTGCCGGGGATTTGTTGAAGCCCTTGGCGGTTCCATCAAGGCCGGGAATATGCCCAAGGGCGGTGCCCGCTTTTATATCAGTTTTCTTGACGGTGTTTTCGCACCGCCCCTGCCATCAAGTGCTGAACTCCATGATCACTAATCCCGCTACTATACTTGTCATCGAAGATGAACCCGCAATCAGACGGTTTCTAAAGACGACTCTGCGTGCACATGAACATCGGGTAATTGAAGCCGAGACCGCAAAGGACGGCCTGAGGGCTGCGCGGCTGGAAAACCCGGACCTTGTCATCCTCGATCTTGGTCTGCCCGACCTTGACGGAATCGAAGTCATTCGGCGGTTGCGGCTTGTCAGCGCTGTCCCAATCGTCGTGTTGTCCAGCCGTGATGGTGAACGCGCAAAGGTCGAGGCCCTTGACCTTGGCGCGGATGATTTCATTACCAAGCCATTTGGGGTTGACGAGTTGATGGCGCGTCTGCGCGCTGCCCTGCGCCATGCCATTCAGGAAAAGGGCGGTCGTTCGATATATGAGCACGCCAGTATAAAAGTTGACCTTGCGCGCCGTTTTGTACAGGTGAGCGATGAAGACATCCGCCTTACGCCCAAAGAATTCGACCTGCTGGCTGAACTGATTGTTCATGCGGGAAAAGTGCTGACCCACAAACACCTGCTGACCAAAATCTGGGCAGACAGCTCAGAGGCGGATGTACAGTATCTTCGAGTACTGGTGCGGCAGTTACGGCAGAAACTCGAACCGCAACCCGCCCAACCGTCCCTGATCCTAACAGAACCCGGCGTCGGCTATCGCATGGCGGGCTAGGCCACCGCCGCCATCCGTTTGACTGCGCGGTGATCAGCCAACCGCTGCCCCACCACAATGGTAGCGGAGGAGGGACTTGAACCCCCGACCTACGGATTATGATTCCGCCGCTCTAACCAACTGAGCTACTCCGCCTCAATGTGCTGGACCATTTTGTCCGGCAAGCCCTTGGTCCAGGGGCGCATAACCCCAGGCCAAGTCTGCGCCCGGTGAACCGGGGCTTATTGGGCAAGGGCCGTTGTTTAAGGGTGCGGGGGGATTATGTCAAGAATGCTGGCGGACATGTTCTAAACGATCCAGCCGCCACCCAAAACCCGTGAACCCTGGTCTGGATCATAGAAAACACAAGCCTGGCCGGGTGCCACACCTTCCTGGGGAACATCAAGACTAACCTGCGCGCCGGTGGCATCAAACTGCACGCTGGCCAGCGCGGGTTCGCGGGTAGAGCGTAGTTTGACCCGGACCCGGCATTGCGATGGCATTGGCAGATCGCCTAGCCAGTTTATGTCACTGACCCTAACCTGATCCTGACCCAGACTGGATCTCGGGCCTACGACAACCTCGCGCGTGACGGCGTTGATGCGGATTACGAATAAGGGCTCGCCAATGGCAACCCCCAGTCCTTTGCGCTGGCCAATGGTGAAATGGATGATGCCGTTATGTTCGGCAATCTTCTTGCCGTTTTCATCCACAATCCAGCCCGGTTCAATGGCACCCGGCCGCAGCTTTTCGATAACCGAAGCATATTTGCCATCGGGCACAAAGCAGATGTCCTGGCTGTCCGGCTTGTCAGCTACGACCAGATTCAGGTCGCGCGCCAGATTTCGGGTCTGATCTTTCGTCAGCTCGCCCAGCGGAAAACGCAGGAATTCAAGGTCTTCGCGACGCGTGCGATAGAGAAAATAGCTCTGGTCCCGATCCAGATCGGTGGCACGATGCATCTCGACGCCATTTGGTCCGATCACCCGGCGCACATAATGACCTGTTGCAAGAGATTCCGCGCCAAGATCGCGGGCGGTATCCAGCAGGTCGCGAAATTTCACTTTGTCATTGCATTGAACACACGGGATCGGCGTTCGACCGGCCAGATAGCTGTCAGCAAATTCCTGCATTACGGCTGCTTTGAAGCGTGCCTCGTAATCCAGAACATAATGGGGAATATCCAGTTCTTCGGCCACACGGCGTGCATCATATATGTCGGCACCGGCGCAACAGGCGCCCGCCTTTTTAGGTCGCAGGTCGGCTTCGTATAATTGCAGGGTGATGCCAACCACATCCACGCCCTGACGTTTTAGCAGGGCAGCGACAACGGACGAGTCGACACCACCGGACATTGCCACTACCACACGGCCTGACGCTGTGGCGGCGGTTTGGGAAGAGGTTAGTGGGGTCGCTTGTGTCATGGGCGCGCACTATAGTCGTCCCGTCCCCGGCTTCAAGCCCGTTCAGGCCGCCATTTCAAAACGGGTCATTTCGAACGTGGATGGCGCTGAATTCATGACGATAGACTGCGCTGCACCCGCCGCCTTGCGGGTCAGGGCACGATCCAGATGCGCTATCATACCCGTGGACTGCTGGTCCAGACGTCCCGACATGTTCCGTGCCGTCTGCAAAACCGACAGATGAGCCAGTTCGGCACCAAACGATGCTGATGAAAGTCTTCCGCGTTCATCTTTTAGGGCCAGTCCAAAGGCGCGGGCATCGCCCTGACGGCGCGTTGCCGCATCTGCACGATCAGCCGCACCATTGGCCAGTTCACCGGCAGCACTAGCCAGACCCAGCACGCGGGTAGGTTTGCCAAGGCTGGCGGGGACAATAACCTCTGTACCAAGCGCGCGCGAAAGACTGTTGATGGTGCTGGTATTTTCAGGGCGCACCAGTGGCGACCCGCGGCGGGTCTTGTCGTCGATCACCGCACGGCCATTGCCCAGATCGGACAGATTGACCCCATCGGCCAGTGCAGGTGCCTTTGGTGTGTCCAGCGCAAACAGCGAACTGAAACTGCGGCCGGTGTCAGCCCGTGATGTCTGGTCATTGATCACTGAAAGTCGTGCGCCAACCCAATCGCTGGAATAGGCCTTGGTAAGCGACCCCTCCTTATCCAGCCCCAGAAACTGCATGTTACCAAAACCAGTCTGCTTGTTATTGATCTGGTCCAGTACATCCTGAAATGTGCGGCCAGCGATGGTAACATCTGCTGTCATCCGACGGCCGTTTGGCGCATCCAGCGCCATTGTCATCGTCTGACCCGGAGTAAATTCATGAGCATCAAGCGGTTGAAAACCACTGGCAGCCCCTTCGGCCACCGGTGCATCAACCAGTCGGCCAAGGCCGGTCACCTGAACCAGACTGCGGTCAGCCACGGTGCGGTCCTGGGGTACAATGGCAACCCGGAATTTGTCCGACAGGCTTTCAAAGCTGAATGTACCAGCATTGAATGACAGGCTGGCCTGGCCCTTGAATGTTTCGCTGACCGATTTTGCCAATTGCGCCGGTGTGGAAATCGACGTACCCGATGCTGGCACACCCAGGCTTCGGCGTGTGCGTGCATTGAAATCAATCGTGGTTGCAGACTGAACCTGCCCTTGTGCATCAACAAGCACAAAACTGGCCGCACCATTAATGGATAGGCGATCATTCGGACCAAGACCTGTGTCCACCCCTACCAGTTTGCCTGATGGGGCGGCCGTCGCGGCATCATTCAATTTCTGCCCTAAACCTGCTGCAATTGCCCGTGCCTGCCGTTGCAGATCGGGCAGGGTTACATCGCGCAATTCCACCAGCGCCTTCAGTCGGCCACCAGTCAGGCCAGAACGTAGCGAGAGATCAGAAACATCATCCAGCTTGTCAGGCAATGCTGACCCATCTGCGGATACCGGGATCAGCGCGCCATCAGGACGATCCTGAAAATTCAATTGAACCCTTTCGGACAACGCCGCCAGCGCCTTTTTTCGTTCAGCTTCCGGCCCGGTCAGGTCGCCGCCGCTGCTTTTGGCTGCAACCACAGCTTCGTTGGCGGCTGTAAGTCGGCTTAAACCGGTCTGTACCGCCTGTGTTTCCGCATCAATCTGCTGATCAAGTGACCGGGACAGATTGCCAAGACCCTGAACCGTCGAATTCGTTCGGGAAACCAGCCCCTTTAACGCGCTCAGGGCATCATCACGCACCGCTGGGTCCTGTGGGTTGGCCTGCCATGCCGCCAATGCGGACTGGGCATCCGTAAATTGTGACGACAGTGATCCGGCACCTTGCGCCGGGCCAAGAATATCAGTGATCCGTCCCATCAGTTCCGCTTCGGCCTGAGCCTGTGCGCCACTGGCAGCGGTTCCCAGACTGGCGCGATCAACGATCCCCAGCGCCAGATTGGCAAAATCAGGAAAAGCCCGGGCGACGACGGCTGGAACGCCATCCGGCGTCCGGCCAGCGACGCGGCCTGAAGTAAGGGTCGATTGACCGGTTACATCAGTCGAGGCATTGCCAGCGGGACGTGAGCGCTGGCCCGCCGCCCCTGCCAGTGTCTTGCCCTTGTCCGCATCGCCATTGCGATCTTTTGCCGTGAAGCCGGACAAAAGACTCGACAACATCGAGGCAGGTTGGGAACTGAGTGACTGGATCATGTCAATGAAGCTTTCGGCCAGAAGAATGGTTCGACACAGTCTATGCAACCGCCATGCCAAGGCCCGAAATCGAGCGGTACCTATATAAGGGCAGCGGATTTGCACGCTTGCGCAGGTTCCAAATGGCTGCCCCCGGACCTTGGGGAAGGTTGCCCGGCAATTAGCGCCACCCCTTGCATGGCCTGCCCGGCAAAACTTGCCGCAGCCGGTCACCAGGATGGCCTCACTATGGGTCTATTCGTTGTTTTTAAAGGGTTTTTTAAACTGGCCCGCCGCTTGCAGACATTGGTCACGGGATCACCACGATCTGCATTTGGGAGCACCAGGCCATGTCAGCTATCTCTGATCGCGTCGTTGCAAATAACGTTTCACCGATTCTCGGCGATCTTTCGGCGGCGAACCGTTTTGACACCAGTGCTTTTGCTGACCTGTTTACCCAACTGGGGGCAAAGGCAGATCCGGCACCAGCGCCTACGCCGAAACCCCAGCCTTTTCCGACCCGGGACGCCAAGCGGACCAGCGATACCGCCAGCGATAGCGATAGCAATTCCCAAAGCGCATCCAACAACACGACGGCTTCAAAGCAAAGCGACGCAGCACCCCCAAAGGCCGATGCTTCGGACAATAGCGACTCAACGGCGGATCAAAGCAATGATGACCAATCCAATACATCAAATGCAAAGGACAACGCCAACCAGTCGGAAAAGCCTGTTGCCTCAACTGTAAAAGCCGCTGCAAAGAAAACGCCAGCCGCAAAGGCAAAGGCTGCGGCAAAGGACGCACAGTCCACAACAGACACAAATGCCAATTCCGACACCAGTCAGACCGACGCTACTGCAAGCGCTGACAATACAGGCGTAGCACATCAAGCCGCTTCTGGTTCTGCCGATGTTGCATCCGACGCTGCCACATCGGCTGAAAGCGCACAAAAGACTGCGGTGCCTGAACAACCTGTTGTAGCCGCAATTGTCCCGGTTGTTGCAACAGCCACGCCGATACCGACCACAATAATCGCAACCTCCGGCACAATCTTGCAGAATCCGGCGGGGACAACAGCTGCACCAGTGGGATCCACCACTGATCCGAAAGCTGCTGGGATTGTAGCAGCCGGAGCGGCAGGCAATACCCCTGTGGGCACCGGCGCCTCGCCAACCGTCGCCACCGGCGCTGACAACATCCCTTCTCTGGCCGAAACAGCTGCAGCAGGCGCGACAGCAGAAGCAGTAATGGCAGACGGCAAGACCGGCACAGGTTCCAAAGCCAAACCCGACCGCGCAATTTCCAAGGCCGATGCAGCTGCAGCGTTTCTGGCCAGCGTCGGCGCCAGCGACTCCAGCGCGTCGTCAGACACCACCCTGATCAAGCCAGGCGATGCCAATGCAAAATCCCAGAACGATACCAGCAGGTCCGATGGCAGGTCCGATGGCAGGTCTGATGGAAAATCAGATGGCCGGGACGCCCGGGCGGATCAGCCCAATTTGATGGTGAATCCTGCGGCACAGATTCAGCCTTCGGCCATTGCCAACGATATTTTAAAGACAGCGGCAGCAGCGGCGACTTCCACCGCACCGACGCCAAAGGCAGCAGGCGGCTCAAATCTGGAATCCGTCGGATCCACGGCGCAGGCCAATGCATCGGCACCAGCCGCATCAAATGACACTTCCGGCTTCGCTGCGGCTGGAACGACCTCGGCTCCGTCAGCGGAAACTTCCAAATTCACCGCGCCTGCCAGCGCGCAGACACTGGTTCGCGTACCCTTGACTGAATTGGGTACCACCGTGGTGCGTATGGCAAAAGCAGGCGAGAACGCCTTTGACCTGCGCCTTGATCCGCTTGATCTGGGGCGGGTCGATGTAAAGGTGGAAATCGCCGACAACGGACGCGTGAATGCGACATTCCTGGTAGAGCGCAAGGAAACACTTGAAATGCTTCAGCGCGATCAGAGCCAGTTGCAAAAGGCATTTGATCAGGCCGGGCTAAAGACCGACTCAGGTTCGCTCAGCTTTTC
>CAISDR010000078.1 GCA_903884125.1 uncultured bacterium | reverse complement strand
TATGCAGATTTTTCGCCCCAACGAATATATTGACGGCGCCTACTGCAGTCCGGAAAAGAGCGATAAACCGATATCGGTGATAACGCACTACATCAACCAACAACCGGTTGGACTGGTGGTTGATCAGGTGCACGACATCATCCAAGTCCCGAAAAATACCTACGAAACCGGGCCTCGGCAGCGCGGTTTGATGGGTTGCGTATTGCTTGACAAAAAAGTAATAAACGTCATCGACTTGAAGGAAATTCTTATGCTTAGAAGCCTTCACGACAACGAAGCGCCCCGTGTGTCTGTCATGGATATTGAGGTGGTGCAATGAGTGCGGCGGGCAATTATCTGACCTTTTACTTGGGAGATTTCTGCTTCGGCATCATTACCACCGACGTCGTGGAGCTGAACAAAAATCTTGACGTGACCCTTGTTCCAAAAAGTCAAAAGATGCTCAAGGGGATCACCAATCTTCGTGGACAAATCGTTCCGGTAATCGACATGTATGAGAGGCTCGGTATCATGCTCGGGACAACCACAAAACAAACCATCAGTATTGTTTCGGTTTGTCATGGCATGGTCATTGCAATCTTAGTCGATAGTGTTGGTGAAATTATTCAGTTGGAGGAGGACACATTTGAGCCTCCACCCAACAACTTCTCGCCAGCAACCAGGGACCTGATTCTGGGCGTACACAAACTCCCGGAGAAGCTATTGCTCATACTTGACAACCAGAAAATCATCAATGGCACTGGAGAATACCAGGTGCAGCCGTTCGAAAAAGAGATCATCAAGGGGCTCAACATTCACCGGGAGCAGAAACTGCTCCATTGAACCGGTGGGCCCTGCGGCAGCAGGGCTGCCAGTGGTCGCTGCCTATCGCACCACTCAAATAAAATAACGTATTACGGCAATGCGTAACAAAAAAGGCTTCGCACACGCATGAATATTGCACAATCAATAATACCCCCAGCCGTAGGCATTGCGGGCATTTCTCCCGAACTGCTGGAACTAGCCAAAACCATGAAGGTTGCGGTCGTGGATGACAGTCGCACACTCAGAAAGCTGCTGATCCGCGAACTGAACACCATGGGTATCACGGATATCTCTGAGGCCGGAGATGGCAACGAGGCACTCGTACTATTGCGCGAAAAAACACCGGACCTGATGTTGCTGGATATGGAAATGCCGGAACTGGACGGCCTCGGTGTTTTAAAGGTCGTCAAGTCCAGCCCTGAGTTGAATTATTTGCCAGTAATCATGGTTTCTTCGGCAGAGCAGTTTGAAAAAACCATTGAATGCATACATCTCGGCGCCGACGATTATTTACCTAAACCCTTCAACCCGGTGCTGTTGCGCGCGCGGGTTTTCTCTTCCCTCGAAAAGAAACGTTTACGCGATGCCGATCGCGAACACATAGAACAACTCCAGCATGAAAAGGAGCTGCTCAATCTCGAGCAAATGAAAACAGAAAAATTGATGCTCAATATTCTGCCGCGGCCGATCGCCGATAGGCTGAAAAAAGGCGAGAAAAATATTGCAGGCAGCTACCCTGAGGTAACGGTGCTGTTCAGCGATCTGGTCGGATTCACCAAAATGTCAGCCCAAAAAAGCGCACCGGACCTTGTCAAATTGTTGAATGACATTTTCACGCGCTTTGACATTCGCGCCCAGGATCTGGGGCTGGAAAAAATAAAGACCATCGGCGACGCCTATATGGTGGTGGGCGGGCTGCCGATCCCGCGCGCAGATCACGCTGAAATCGCAGCGGATATGGCCATCGGGATGTTTGAAGACCTGAATGCATTCAACGTAGCCAATAAAATGGCGATTGAGATGCGCATCGGCATGCACTCTGGCCCCGTCGTCGCTGGCGTCATCGGATTTACCAAATTCTCATATGACCTGTGGGGCAATACCGTTAATACTGCGAGCAGGATGGAATCCACCGCCAAGAACGGCCGTATTCAGATCACCTCTATTACGCGTGAACTTTTGCAGAATGATTTTGAGATCGAGGAGCGCGAGCTTATCGAATGCAAGGGACTGGGGCCCATTCTGACGTCTTTCGTCAACGGCAGAAAAAGTGTTCGTCCGTAATAAGGATAGCCAATCCTATGTCAGTGGACGAAACATTTAGTTATTCGCAAAGAATCCGCGTCTTGATTGTGGATGATTCCGCGGTGGTGCGCCGGATTATTATGTCCACCCTTTTAAAGCATGCAGAAATTGAGGTGGTGGGCACCTCTGCCAATGGCCTTGAGGCGATTGAGGACATCAAGCGGACCAAGCCCGATCTGGTTACCTTGGATATTGAAATGCCAAAGATGGATGGTCTGGCTGCGCTAAAAGAAATTCGTAGCTTCGATCGACACCTACCGATCATCATGTTCAGCACCCTAACCCATCGCGGGGCAGAGGCGACACTGGATGCGTTAATGCTGGGGGCCAGTGATTATGTGGCAAAGCCCACGAGCCTGACCGACAGTGCCGAGGCGTTCCGGGTATTTGAAGAGTCGCTGATTCCAAAGATCAAGCAGTTGGGGGCTAAAAAGACGAATGCCCCCACCTTCCCGCGAGCACAATCGGCAGCCGTGGCCGCGCCTGTGCCCAATGGCGTGTCTACTGCAGATCTTACGGCGCGCCTGCGCGCTGCCCCGGTGGAAGCACTGTGTATCGGGGTTTCCACGGGCGGCCCGGCAGCGTTAATGCAATTATTCACAGATTGGAAAGTGCCTCTGCCGTTGCCAGTGCTCATTGTTCAGCATATGCCACCCAAATTCCCTGAATTACTGGCTAGCCGACTTTCAACCCTAGGGGCTGTTCCAGCTGTCGAGGCGGCGGACGGGCAGGTGATTGAGCCAGGACATGCTTACCTTGCCCCCGGAGGGCGGCATATGGAAGTGCACCGGAATGTCTTGGGTAAGGTGACGATTCGTCTGAATGACGATCCTCCGGAATGTTCTTGTCGACCTTCGGTGGATGTCTTGTTTAGGAGTGCTGCCAAAGTCTACGGTAACCGGTTGTTGGCAATGGTGTTAACGGGCATGGGTAACGATGGCGTCGCTGGCGCTGCGCAGATTGTGCTGGAAGGGGGTAAAGTCCTTGCACAGGATGAGGCTAGCTGTGTGATTTGGGGTATGCCTGGGGCGGTGGTGAATGCGAATCTGGCCGACAAGGTTTT
>CAISDR010000077.1 GCA_903884125.1 uncultured bacterium | reverse complement strand
CACGGTACCTTCATTGCGTTCAATTGCGGTCTGATAAAGCGCTGCCATGCTCATATTGGCGTGAATGGCAGCAAGATTAGTAAAGCCCAGGGTCTTTAGACCTTCAGCAATTTTGGTCGATCCGTTATCGGTCACGTTATTTTCTCGCTTGGGAAGTCTGATGGTTGGTTTTCCTCCGCCTTATTAAGCGGCACCTTCAACCGGCGCAACACTCCTGTAGCACCAATGTGAAATATTCATGCGGCTCATTTCGCAGTTGCGAAATGAACAGTCAGTCGTGCCCAGCCGTTCGACCAACAATAAAGTCAGTAATTGCCATAATCAGACCAGATAATACAAATGCAATATGAATAATGACATATTGGAAGACGCGATCTGCCTCATAATGATTTATATTCATAAATACTTCAAGCAAATGAATGCCAGAAATCGCAACAATTGATGCTATCAATTTTAGTTTTAGTCCTGCAAAATTTACCTTGTCCATCCAATCCGGACGGTCGCTCCCGACGGCAGGTTCAATTTTTGAAACAAAACTTTCATATCCAGCCAGAATGACCATTAATACCAGATTGGCAGCAAGCGAGAGATCAATCAGGCCAAGAACCGCCAAAATGGTATCCGACGTGGAAAGCTCGATCACCCTTGTCCAATACCCGAATAATTTTTCGGCAAACTTGACCAGAAGCAGACCAAGTGCGCTGATCAGCCCCAGATAGATCGGCACCATCAGCCATCGGCTGCCGAACAGGATCGTTTCCAGACCGGATTTCAGCGATTCGCGCATGATGATGACCAACCCCTTTGCTGCCATTCAAAGCCTGATTTGGCTCAAAGTCACTGAAACCGATGACAGACATAGCCATTGAGTAGTGGTTTTCAAGGTCTTGTCACAAGGCCTGCCCAAGACTATGTGAAGGGTCGGACCAGTGCCGGGCCCGAAAAAAGGCAAATCCATGGTCACAGATTTAAGTGAACGTTCCCGCGACATTTTCCGAATGATCGTGGAAAGTTATCTTGAGACAGGCGAACCCGTTGGCTCGCGCATCCTGTCCCAGCGACTGCCGATCAATCTGTCGGCGGCATCCGTGCGCAATGTCATGGCTGATCTTGAGCAATTGGGACTGCTGGCGGCACCCCATGCCTCGGCCGGTCGGGTGCCGACCCAAATGGGTCTTCGCATGTTTGTCGACGGCCTGCTGGAAATCGGCGATCTGTCGGATGATGACCGGCGCGATATGGACGCCCGTGTGGCTGGCACGGGGCGTGCGCTGGAAGATGTGCTGACCCAGGCCACCAGCCTGTTATCCGGCCTGTCGCGCTGTGCGGGGCTGGTGGTGGCCCCAAAACTGGAAGCCCCGCTGAAACATGTAGAGTTTGTGGCACTTGGGCCGGGGCGGGCTTTGGTCGTACTGGTTACCGAAGTGGGAACGGTTGAAAATCGGGTGATCGAAATTCCGGCGGGCTTTACGATTTCCGCCCTGGCTGAGGCCAGCAACTACCTGAACGCCAGGCTGCGGGGCCGGACAATCGAAGAAGCCCGCGGACAGATCATGGCCGAGATCAACGAGCGCCGGTCGGAAATTGACGATATTTCCGCCCGGGTTGTCGCGGCCGGGCTTGCCACCTGGACAGGCGGCGAAGGACGTGACCAGCTATTGATCGTGCGCGGTCAGGCCCATCTGCTGGAAGATCTGAAAGCATCCGACGATCTGGAACGCATCCGCCTGCTGCTGGATGACCTGGAAGCCCAGCGCGATGTGCTTCAATTGCTGGATTCCGCCAAGGCGGGTGAAGGTGTCCGGATTTTCATCGGATCGGAAAATAAACTATTTTCACTATCCGGCTCGTCTTTGGTGCTTTCACCCTTTATGAACAGCCAGCAACGCTGTGTCGGTGTGATCGGCGTGATCGGGCCGACGCGGCTGAATTATGCCCGTATCGTGCCGATGGTGGACTATACTGCAAAACTGGTTGGCCGTCTGATCGGCTGACCATGACATGTGACGTGACGAGGACGCGATGACCGAGACAGAAAATAACCAGCCTGCCAATTCCAATGACGCGGCCATATCTGACCCGGCGGATATTGCGGGTCAGGGTGAACAGAAAGCATGGGAAGCACTGGAAGCTGAAATTGCCGAAATGAAGGACCGCCTGCTGCGCGCAGTGGCCGAGACTGAAAATGTCCGCCGACGGGCCGAGCGTGAACGTGCAGAAGCCAGCCAGTATGCCGCCGCCAAATTCGCCCGCGATATGCTTTCGGTTGCAGATAACCTGCGTCGGGCGCTGACCACATTGGGGGCCACCGATCATGAAAGCCTGCCCGAGGCCGTGCGCAATCTTTTGGCCGGGGTTGAACTGACCGAGCGGGAGCTGTTGTCCAATTTCGCCCGCCATGGCATCAAGAGCTTTGAAGCGCTGGGCGAAAAATTCGATGCCCATCGTCATGAAGCGATGTTTGAAGTCCCCGGCACCGACAAGGCACCGGGCACTGTCATTCAGGTGATCGAACCCGGCTATCTGATCGGCGAACGGTTGTTGCGCGCAGCCCGTGTTGGCATTGCCAAGGGCGAGCCACGTCCATCCGCCGATCCGGCACCATCGGTCGTCGCGGATGCCGCCTATAACGCTGCACCCGGTCAGACCGACAATCACGGGGTCAACACGAAAGTATAGCGCCGCACGCCTTTGGGGATATGCGGGCTATGGCACAGCGTTATTTCGGGATCGATTTCGGCACAACCAATTCGGCACTGAGCATTTGCAGTGCCGATGGGCCAGCGGAAATTGTGGCCGTCACCCATAATGGTCAGGCCTTTGAAACCTTTCGGTCCGTTCTAT
>CAISDR010000076.1 GCA_903884125.1 uncultured bacterium | reverse complement strand
CAACTTCATAAACTGGATGCGTTACCGGATATTCCTCCCCGAATACGCAATCGGTTATTCTCACAATCATTGGCTTCTTTATTTCACTCCAGGGCGACCAGAGCAATAAGAAATTAATATTGGCGATACAGGTTGATCCCGTTTGACATGCAGATTTTACAATTTTAGATTCTAATTTAACAATTATATCTAAAAAATTGCTTCTTTTAATTGACTTTAAGTATAATTATTCAAATTTTATTCAATTTTACTTTAACCGTTTGGTAGATAAATTTGAAATTGATTTAACATCCAAAGGTTGGCTTTTGGCAGAAAATGAGAAATGGTTGTGCCGTGGCGAAGAAATCGCCGGATGGCCTCTGCTTGCAGCAAATTTCATTCCGTGCCAAAGGTGAATCTACGGCTGGCATATCGGGACGTGTGATGACACCAGAAGATGTGATTTTTATGGCTCAGCAGGCGATCGAGGCCATGGTGCATATATCTTTGCCCATTCTGCTGACCTCGCTGATCATTGGACTTGTGGTCACAATCATTCAGGCACTTACCCAGATTCAGGATCCGAATCTTCAATTCACACCGAAGATCCTCGGATCCATGATCGCTATATTGACCGTACTGCCGTATGTCGGCACCGAGTTGTACAAACTGACGTTTGATATGTTTCAGAAAGTAGTGCTGGTTGGTATGAATTGACCGACCAATGGCATCGTGGCATCGTTTGGTCGGGATGAGTCGGCAATAATTTGAACTAAGGATGGCCTAGGTTCAAGCGTAAGTAGTTGGCACGTGCACGTCGAAGCCAAGAAAAGCTGAAATTGCTTACTTATTTTCGGATTTTTCGGCATTTTTAGGCATAATCGTCTAATATGCACTGAGTCGTTTACGAGCCCCAGATGGGATCGTTCAGAATATCCAGGCGCGATTTGCGCTTTGAGGAGGGCCGCTAATGTCCGATGTCGATAAGAACACCGAAGCCCGTCGCGCAATATTGGGGACTTGGCGGGATTTGATCGCTCAGGGTGTGGCCCGAGAAAATCTGGCCTCAATCGCGCTGTCGATCTCGGTCATGGAAATGGTCGAAGTTTTTGGCAAGGATGCAGCCGTCAGCGGCGTGAGCAAATTGTCAGAAAAAATCCAGTCCGGTGAAATCACGGCCGTTCCCGAAGAAACCCAGCGGGATATAGCAATTGAAGCCTTTGCGGTGCTGCGCGATCTGTTGACCACCGATGGCCTGCAACGTGAAGAAGTTGCCGCAATCATGATGCAGATTTCTGCCGCCGAAATGATCGACATGTTTGGGAATGATGCAGCTGCAGCGGCTGTCTCCCGTGTCGGTGCCCGCATTCGTGAAGGCAAATTCCGGTAAGATAGAATTAACCGCTAAAACAGCGGGATTAAAAAAGGGCGGCCCAATCTGGCCGCCCTTTTTGTTGCCTGCTTATTTGTTTTATCGCGCTAAGCGGTAATCGCCTCGTTAATGGCCTGCCCCTGAACAAGCTGGCGCTGGCGCTTCAGGTCCTCTGCCAATTGGAAAGCAAGTTCCAGCGACTGACTGGCATTAAGCCTTGGATCGCAATGGGTGTCATATCGGTCCGCCAGATTAGCTTCGCTGATTGCCTGGGCGCCGCCGGTACATTCCGTTACATCCCGACCGGTCATTTCAAAATGTACACCACCGGGATGGGTCCCTTCGGCGCGATGAACGCCAAAGAATTCATGAACCTCACTCAACACCCGGTCGAACGGTCTGGTCTTGAAGCCATTGGCAAGCTTGATCGTGTTGCCATGCATGGGATCGCACGACCAGACAACCTTGGCCCCCGCTCCCTCAACCGCGCGGATCAACTTGGGCAGGTGGGCATCCACCTTGCCAGCACCGAAACGGCAAATCAGCGTCAACCGGCCCGCCTGATTATGGGGGTTCAGGATATCGATCAGCCGCAACAGATCGTCGGTTGAAATAGACGGGCTGCATTTCAGCCCGATCGGATTTAACACCCCGCTACAGAATTCCACATGGGCGCCATCAACCTGCCTTGTACGATCACCAATCCAGATCATGTGTGCCGAAGTCGACACCCATTTGCCCGTAGTGGAATCTACGCGGGTCATGGCCTGTTCATAGCCCAGATGTAGGGCTTCGTGACTGGTATAGAAATTCGTCTGGCGCAGCTGCGGTACGGTTTCCGGTGAAATGCCGCACGCCTCCATGAACCCCAATGCTTCTGAGATCTGATCCGACAGATGGGCATAGCGCGCACCTTCGGGACTATCGGTCACAAAGCCCAGGTTCCAGGCGTGAACCCGATGGAGATCCGCATAACCGCCATGGGCGAACGCGCGCAGCAGGTTCAGAGTTGCCGCTGACTGGCTATAGGCCTGGATCAGACGCTGGGGATCCGGCATGCGCTGTTCGACCGTAAAGTCCATGCCGTTAATGTTGTCACCGCGATAGGACGGCAGGCTGACGCCATCCTTGGTTT
>CAISDR010000075.1 GCA_903884125.1 uncultured bacterium | reverse complement strand
TCGATCAAATGACAGCGCGATGCTGGCGGCTCGACCCGGTCCATATCCAAAAGCGCCTGCCGGTCAAGATCCATTGAAAACTGCCTGCCTAAATTAGCCCAGTTGCGCTAGGCCGCAAATCCATACATGAAGGCATTCCCTACATGAAGTCCCTTGGGCCGGTCGAGCCCATCGTGACCCAATGTGATTTTAGGATTATTGTGCCAAAACACCTGCGCATATTGCTGTTGGTATTCGCTGGCCTGATTTTCTCGGTCCATGGGACCAGCTGTGCCAGCACTACTGAAAATCAGCTTAAACTGGGCGTGCAGCTTGAGCCGCCCGGTCTTGACCCCACCATGGGGGCTGCCGCTTCCATTCGGGAGGTCGCATTTCAGACCATCTTTGAATCTTTGGTGCAATTGGGGCCGGATGGTCAGATTCTGCCACAGCTTGCCCGTGACTGGACTATTTCCGCCGATGGTCTGCACTACCTTTTCCGTCTGCGACACGGCATTCGATTTCACGATGGCAGCGCCTTTGATGCCAGCAGTGTCAAATTCAGCCTTGAGCGCGCCCGCAGCCCGAATTCCAAAAATGCTCAGACACAAGCCTTTGGTCTGATCGAGGATGTGCGGATCAAGGCAAGTGATGAAATTGAAATCGTCCTGAAGCGCCGGTTCAGCGGATTTTTGCCCGTTCTGGCCTATGGGGATGGGGCGATGGTCAGCCCGACCAGTGCTGATGCCAATAATAACAATCCTGTTGGCACCGGACCATTTCGCTTTGATTATTGGCGGCGCGGCGACAGTGTGCGACTGGTCCGGCAGAATAATTACTGGGGCCAGACACCTCAAATTGAGGCTGTGACATTCAAATTCATATCCGACCCGCAGGCAGCCTTCAACGCTTTGCAGGCAGGCGATATTGATGGCTTTGCCGGATTTCCAGCGCCAGAAATGATCCAGCGCCTTTCTGACAATCCCGGGTTCAGCGTTTACACGGGCGAGGCAACGGGCAAGGCAATTCTGGCGCTGAACAATGCCAGAGCGCCGTTTCAGGACCTGCGCGTGCGACAGGCAATAAGCCATGCCGTAAACCGCAGTGAACTTATCAGCGGTGCGATGTTTGGTTTTGGCAGACCCATCGGCAGCCATTACGGCACCATGGACGAAGCATATATAGATTTGTCCAATACATATCCATTTGACCCTGAGCGCGCACGACGCCTGCTGGGGGATGCCGGTATAATGCCGGGCCGTATTCTGCATCTGGCGTTGCCGCCGCCAAGTTATGCACGCAGGACCGGCGAAGTTATTGCGCAGCAACTGGGCCGCATTGGCATCAGTGTCAAAATCGAACAGATGGAATGGGCGGTCTGGCTGGATCAGGTCTTTACCCGCCATGATTTCGACATGACCATTGTAGCCCATGTGGAACCAATGGATTACGATATCTACGGTCGGAGCAATTATTATTTCGGCTATCATTCGGACAATTTCAATCATGCCCTGGTGCGCGTGGATCAGTCGGTGGATCCAGGTGAACGTCGTGCCGGGCTTCAGGATATTCAGACCATTCTGGCACGCGATGCCGTCAACGTTTTTCTGTTTCAATTACCAGCACTTGGGGTTTTCCGATCAGACATAAAGGACATCTGGGCACCAACACCCACACGGGCAATCAATCTGACTCAGGCGCGTTTTGATCATCGCAGCGCGGCCCGGAATTTTTCTGAAACTGCCTCCGGGAAAATCGGGGGCAGCCTGTCACAACCTGTAATCTGGATGATCGCCGTCGCCGCAATGTTGGGAGCTGGAAATTTTCTGCGGCGCTATTTCACCATGCGGCAACTGGCCGACCGGCTGGGTGTGCTGTTATTGACCTTGCTGGGTGCCAGCGTTGTGATATTTGCACTGGTGCAATTGGCACCGGGTGATCCGGCACGTCAGATGCTGGGAATTGGGGCTGATCCGTCTGCAATTCAAGCCCTGCGCCGTGACCTTGGACTGGATCAGCCTGTATTCGGGCGGTTTTTTTCCTGGATCGCAGGGATGGTCATCGGTGATTTCGGCACCAGCTACGCCTATCGCGTGCCGGTTCTGGAACTGGTCGGTGAACGGCTGTTGCTGTCTTTGCCCT
>CAISDR010000074.1 GCA_903884125.1 uncultured bacterium | reverse complement strand
GGCACATTTGAACCGATCAGCCTTTCCGGGATCGAACCAATCGTAAGCGCATTACGGGTGACGTCTTCACCTTCGCGTCCGTCCCCGCGGGTTGCCGCCTGAACCAGAACTCCGGACACGTAAGTCAGGGACAGCGATAGGCCATCTATCTTTGGCTCGGCACGAATGGCAACCGCCTCGTCGCTGCCAAGAAAGCGCGCAATACGTGTCAGAAATTCGGCGATATCTTCGCGGCTGAACGCATTGGCCAGCGACAACATGGGACGACGATGAACAATCTTGCCGAACTTTGCTGCCGGTGCTGCACCAACTGTCTGGCTGGGACTTTTTGCGCTGGCCAGATCAGGAAAGGCTGTTTCAAGTTCCAGCAACTGGCGACGCAAGGCATCATAGTCGCCATCAGAAATCGTCGGTCGATCATCCTGATAATAGCGTTGATCGTGCGTTGCAATTTCCTGGGCCAGCGCCGCCCATTTTTCAGCCGCCTCCTCCCGCTTCATGCAGTACGATCCTTGAGCAGGGCGGCGGCGGCGGCACGCGCTTCGTCAGTAATGGTCGCCCCCGCGATCATGCGCGCAATTTCTTCCTGCCGCGCATCACTGCCCAGGGGTTCAACCTTTGTCACTGCGCGACCCCCACGTTCGCTTTTGGAAATGCGCCAGTGATGATTGGCGCGCGCAGCAACCTGTGGTGAATGGGTCACGACGAGCACCTGTGCGGTTGTTGCCAGCCGGGCCAGACGTTCACCAACCGCTGCCGCCACAGCGCCACCAATGCCGCGATCCACCTCGTCGAAAATCAGCGTGCCTGCTGAACCCTGTCGGGACAAGGCCACTTTCAATGCCAGAATGAAGCGCGATAATTCACCACCCGATGCTATGCGCGCCAGTGGTCCAAAGGGTGCGCCGGGATTAGTTGAAATTTCAAACACAACCCTGTCTGATCCTTCAGCCGTGCCCTCGACCAACGGTTCAATTGTCGTTTTGAATTTGGCGCTATCCAGCTTCAAAGGTTTCAGTTCACCTGCAACTGCCCTGTCAAGGCGGCTGGCGGCGCGTCCGCGCGCGGCCGTTAGTTTTTCGGCGATGGCTGTATATTCCGATTCAGCGCGCGCCTGTTTATCTGACAGTGCTGCAAGGTCGGCACCGCCGCGGTCAATGGCGCCAAGTTTTCCGGTGTAGGTTTCGGCCAATGCCGCCAGGCCATCGCATGTAACATTGTGCTTTCGCGCGGCAGCACGCAGCGCAAACAGTCGTTCCTCGCTGCGTTCCAACTTTCGCGGGTCCATGACGAAATTGCGTGTTGCCGCACCCAGCAAGTCTGAGGCCTCCTGTGCCTCGGTCACAGCACGAGCCAGAGCGGCCAGTGTGCCCGATACCGCATCGCCCAGACCATTGGCCCCACGTTCCAGCCGCCGCAACGCCTGAGACAATTTCACAATCGCACCAGCATCGCCATCAACTAGCCCTGAGACTTCTTCAAGGATGTTCGCCAGCTTTTCCGCAGCAATCAGATGCTGGCGTTCTTCGGCAAGGCGTTGTTCCTCGCCGATGGCTGGCTCAAGCGCATTAAGCTCGGCAGACACATGCCGCAGATAGTCTTCATCCGCTTTGGCGCGGGCCAATTCCGCCCGCGCTTCAGCCAGAACACGACGTGCCTCCAGCCGGTTCATATAGGCCCGTCGCATATCTGTGACCAGATTATCATGACCGGCAAAAGCATCGAGCAATGAGCGATGGCCCGCGGGATCAAGCAGGCCGCGATCATCATGCTGACCGTGAATTTCAACCAGCCCTTCGCCCAAAGCGCGCAGCAGAGTAACTGACACCGGCTGATCATTGGCAAAGGCACGGCTGCGTCCATCGCGCCCAATCTGGCGGCGCAGGATCAGTTCGCCTTCTTGCAAAATTTCCTGTTCGGCCAGAATGGCGCGTGCTGGATGATTGATCGGCAGATCAAAGATCGCGGTCACCACGGCAAGATCCGCCCCGTCGCGCACCAGCGACTGATCAGCGCGCGCGCCCAAAGCCAGGCCAAGTGCATCAAGCAGAATGGATTTACCCGCACCGG
This sequence comes from uncultured bacterium, assembly GCA_903884125.1. Taxonomy (GTDB): domain Bacteria; phylum Pseudomonadota; class Alphaproteobacteria; order CAISDR01; family CAISDR01; genus CAISDR01. Next base: position 7,387 of record CAISDR010000074.1, on the reverse strand, counting down.
TCTCGCCAGTGACCACGCCAAGTCCGGAATCAAAACTAAGATCCAGGCGATCGATCAGCACCACATCGCGGATCGAAAGGCTGGTTAGCATGGGTCGCCTAGAACAGGGCCTTTATAGCCCGGCCAAACATTGATGATCCCTGTTCGTCCATCAATGGCGGCAGGGTTTTGTCATTCATCAGGGCATAAGTATCTTCATACCAGGGATTACCCGGATAGTTGAATCCCAGCACGGATGCCGTCTTGAAAGCCTCGTCCCTGATACCCAGCGAAATATAGCTTTCCGTCAGGCGGTGCAGCGCCTCGGGTATATGGGTTGTGGTCTGATATTTATCGACCACCGTTTTAAACCGTGTGATCGCGGCGGCATAATATCCGCGCTTTAAATAATAGCGGCCTATTTCCATTTCCTTGCCAGCCAGATGATCACGCGCCAGATCCAGCTTCAGGCGCGCATCGCGGCCAAAATCGCTGCCGGGAAAACGCTTGACCACTTCATCCAACGCCTTCAGCGCGCTTTCAGTGGATTTCTGATCGCGACCGACATCGGAAATCTGTTCGTAATAACAGATACCAACCAGATAATAAGCATAGCCCACATCGCGATTGCCGGGATGCAACTGAATGAACCGCTGGGCCGCCAGGATCGCGTCGTCATAGCTGCGGTCCTGATAATGCACATAGGCATTCATCAATATGGCGCGGCGAGCCCATACCGAATAGGGATGCTGGCGTTCGACCTCGTCAAAGGCATCCCCGGCCCGCTTCCACTCTTCGGCCTGCATCCGGTCGATGGCTGAGTTATAAAGGTCTTCCACAGTGCGATCCACATAAGGAAGCTTGTCATCGCCAGCGCAGGCGGCAAGCAGGCCAACCAGGCCGATACAGGCCAAAAGCCGCAATTGCAGGACATAGGATTTAAGAAAACTGGTCATTCCGGCCTCAGACTGCGCGGGTGGAAGCGCCTCGCCCCGCCCGTCTGGCACCCTTTTAAACAAAGGCGAGGCAAGTGCCAAGCGCCTGTTAAGGCCCATGACAGGGACTATTTTCGGGGAAATCAAGCATTGGAGCCGAACAGCAGCCCTTAGGCCATGGCCAGACGCAGGCCGTCTTTATGTGCTGGCACATAGGCAGGTGCCATGGCCGGTGACAGGGTCACAATCTCATAGGCCTGATCGCGGTCAAACAGCGTCCGCAAAAGCTGGTTGTTCAGGGTGTGTCCGGCGCGAACTGCACGATAGGCACCCTGAATCGGGAACCCTGCCAAGGCAAGATCCCCAATGGCATCCAGAATCTTATGACGAACGAATTCGTCACCAAAACGGACCCCACCACGATTGAGCACTTTGCCATCGCTCAATACCACTGCATTATCAAGAGAGGCACCGCGCGCCAGACCACGTTTGTTCAGATATTCAACTTCGTGCAGAAAGCCAAATGTACGCGCCCGCGCGATTTGTGACTTGAAGCTGCTTTCGGTCACTTCCAGCGCCCTAAACTGACGCCCGATGGCATCAGCCTCGAAATCAATCTCGAACGTCACAGAAAACCTGTCAGCGGGATAAAGGCCGACCTTCTTGTCACCGTCCACAATTTCGACTTTTTCGCGGATCACAAGCGCCCGGCGGGGTCGAGACAACTCTTTTACGCCTGCACATTCGATCAGAAACACGAACGGTGCGGCGCTGCCATCCATGACCGGTACTTCCGGACCATCAATTTCAATCGTCACATTGTCGACGCCCAGCCCCGACAGGGCCGCCATCAGATGTTCAACGGTTGAAACCGAAACACCGGCATCATTCTGCACCACCGTGCCATAGCCTGTGGCGCCCACATTATCGAACTGGGCAGGAATAAGATTGGGACGGTCGGTGACATCAATACGGCGGAAACGAATCCCACTGTCTGCAGAAGCCGGCACCAGAGTCATTTCCACATGAACACCGGTGTGAAGCCCAACGCCAATACAGCTCATCCGGTTTCTGACGCTGGTTTGAAAAGGCATTTAAGTCACTTCCATCTTCAAAGGTACAAAAACCAGCCAAAGCTGGAACAACACATCGTCGGAACCCGCAGATCCAAAATTAACTAATTCAAGTCAATTAAACTGATCGCTTGCACCTTGGGCCAAGAGAACATCTCATTGGGTCGAGAGTGACCTTAGTCAGCGCGGGGGCACAGCTCAAATCACTCTTTGTTTCGATTTGTTTCAATTTTCCCGGATGGCTGCGCAATCGGCCACATAATCCGAGATCGATATTAAGGCATTGAAAATGAATGGTTTTTTTAAATACCTGTTATTGCCTGTAGTATTAACCGTGCTGCTATATGGGGCCTATTTGGGCCTTGATTTTTTAAACCCGGTAATTGATGGCCCGGAACGTGCCCGGCTGTCGGCCGCGGGCCTTGCCCGATCCTTTGCCGAATCACCTTCAGGAACAATCCATTACCGCCAGGAAGGTCCAGCCGATGGCCCGTTGGTCGTGCTTGTACCTGGCCTTACCACACCACTGTTTGTCTTTGACGCGCTGATCCCCGAACTGGTGAATGGGGGTTATCGGGTTGTAACCTATGACCATTACGGGCGGGGGCTTTCGGACCGGCCAAAGGGGCCTTTTGATGCTGATCTGACGGATTGGCAACTGACCGATCTCTTGAAATGTCTGAATATCCATCAGCCCTTTCATCTAGTGGGCTATTCCATGGGTGGGGCGGTTGTGACCATATTTTCTGCCCGGCATCCGGATCAGATTTTATCCACCAGCCTGATTGCCCCGGCGGGTCTGCCGCTGCCCGGCATACCATTCTGGGCAACGTTGCCCGTGATCGGCGACGTTCTGACCCGTGTCTTTGGTCATCAACGGGCCGCACGCGATGGTCTGGAAAGTGCGGTCGATGCAACTGACCCGCCGAGCTTTGGAAATAATTATGTTCTGCAGAGCCGATATCGCGGCTATCCGGAATCCGTACTGTCGACGGTCAGGCATTTTCCATTGGCCAGCGCTCAGGCAGACTATGATCGCTTGGGGCAGAATGGTAAGCCGGTCCTGGCCATCTGGGGCGTCAACGATGCCTCCGTCCCATTCAGTGTTTGGGATGATCTGCATACCCGCGTTCCACAGGCGCACCTGGTCAAGGTCGAAAACACCGGTCACGAAATCACTTACTCAAAACCAAAACTGATTGCCGAAAACCTGCTGCAGTTTTGGGCGAGTTTAGGTCCCAGGCAATAGGCGCTTCCAGATGTGGTTCAATATTGTCCTGCATAATCATGGCGGCATCGAAGAGGCAGGCCGACTTGGCCCGCTGATCGATTATATGCGCCAGTGCCTGTCGATCTGTGGCCATGAGACAACGGTTGTCTATGACCAACTTTATGAAGATGCGATCAATCTCTATTTCGAACACTTTATCGATGCCGGACAATTAGGTGAAATGGCGTGGTTCAAAAAAACCACAGGAGCCAGAATCGGTACCATCGCAACCGAACTGATGGTTAAAGGGACAATTCCTTATGCCCGGCACGGCATGTATGTGGTCTATGCCGATGATCGCGAAGAACGGATCAAAGCCCGGCTCGATGGCTTTGACGATGCTTTGAAGCATATGGATTTCCTGTGGTCGTTCCTGCCGCGAACGGCTGAAAACTATGCTGGCGCGGTGCCGCTGTCCGCCTATTTTCCTGTGGGCAGCACAGGTGCCTCAAACCTGCTTGCGCTCAGATCTCCAAAGGATCTCGATATTATTTTCTTTGGCACATGGACACCCCATCGCGCGGGCATTCTTGATCGCTTTGCCGAACGCGGTGTTGTGGTGACCACGGCTGGACCCGGTTTTCCCGCAGGCCATCTGCCGGATGCGCTTCTGGATTCCATGATGAACCGGGCAAAAATAGCCTTGAACCTGACACTGGCAAACTCATCCAAAATGACCAACGGCATTGATCCGCGCTTTGCTTCGTGCATGCGGATCAAGGCATTGCTGGATCGCAATGTGGCTATCGTCAGCGAAGATATTCCGCTTGATAATCCCTATGCAGATTTCATGACCACGACCACCATTGACCAGATGGTGGATGCCTGTATCGCTCTGCTGGGGTCAGACCACTGGAAAGAGATTGGTGCTGCAAACGCCGCGCAATTTCATCAGCAGATGGATGTGAACCGGGTCTGCGCCCCGGTCATTGATCAAACGCTGAGCGCTTTAGCTATCAGGTAGCGGCAAAAAAATGGCTCGGAGGGGGCGATACCTCCGAGCCAGAATAGACGCGTTAATCAGACTAAGGATGAACGATCAGTTTGCCTGACGACGCAGGAATGCCGGAATTTCCAGACGATCATCTTCCATGCTCGCCTGTGAACGATCGGCCTGGCCTGCACGTACATTTTCAAATGTGCCGCCATTTGCACCCGGCCCACCTAACGATCCGGCGCGGTCCAGATTGTGACTGCGTGGCAGCCCCGGTGCACGTGCCAAAGGCGCAGGTTCTGCTTCATCCGACCATCCGCGACCGGTGATCCGCTGAATCAGACTGGCAGCCTTGCGCTTGCGCGGTGGCTGAGGTTGCGGCTGACCCGATGCATTGACCATATCAGCTTCTGCAAACGGGTCCGGACCTTGACTGCGCAACAATGCCGGCTCTTGCGCGCGGGTTTCAACTTCGCGCACCTGTTCATAGAACGAGGGTGCAGCGGCAACTGCTGCCTGTGCCGGTTCAGCGGCGCGACCTTCGACCTGATCAGCCACAAACCGGGCCAATGGCGGCAAATCCAGTTCCTGCTCGACAAGTTCCAGTTCCGGACCCTCATCATCACTATTATCAAGTGAATGTGCGGTAACCCCCAAGGTCGCACCCATGCTGGCTGCGTGGGCATTATCTTCGGCTGTGACCGATGCCGGTGATACAGGTTCCGGCAGGATCGGCTGTTGAACGGTTGCCATCTGATGTTGCGAACCCATTACATTTGCCTGCATCACCGCAGGCGATGTGTTGGTACGTTCAACAACCGGGTTGATACCGGTCAATGCAGATGACGCAACCTGTGCTGCCGGAACATGACGTGCGGCGGCCGGACGGGGAAACTGGGTGACGACCGACGGTTTGGTACGTTCCATTTCCTGTGCGTCAATGCCCGTTGCCACCAACGAAACGCGAATGCGGCCTTCCAGCGCTTCGTTAAAGGTGGAGCCAATGATGATATTGGCATCCGGGTCCACTTCGGCGCGGATACGGTTTGCCGCTTCGTCTACTTCGAACAGGGTCAGGTCCATGCCACCGGTGATGTGAATAAGAACACCGCGCGCACCCTTCATGGACACTTCATCCAGAAGCGGGTTGGCAATGGCGGCTTCCGCGGCATCCAGCGCACGGCGCTCGCCTGTGGCCTCGCCTGTGCCCATCATCGCCTTGCCCATTTCATTCATGATTGTCCGGACGTCGGCAAAATCAAGATTGATAAGGCCGGGCATGACCATCAGATCAGTAATGCCGCGGACACCGGAATGCAGCACTTCGTCTGCCATACCAAAGGCCTGGGCGAATGTGGTCTTGTCATTGGCGACCCGGAACAGATTCTGATTGGGGATCACGATAAGTGTGTCGACCCATTGTTGCAATTCACGCGCACCGGCTTCGGCCTGACGCATGCGATGCGCGCCTTCAAAATGAAACGGCTTGGTCACGACGCCGACGGTCAGGATGCCCATTTCCTTGGCCATGCGCGCAATCACGGGTGCTGCACCGGTGCCGGTACCACCGCCCATGCCACAGGTGATGAACACCATATGGCTGCCGCTGAGGTGTTCATTGATCTCGTCCATTGCTTCTTCAGCAGCGCCACGACCGACTTCGGGTTTGGCCCCTGCGCCCAGCCCCTGCGTGATCGTCAGGCCCATCTGAATTTTGCGCTCGGCACTGCTTTGCGCCAAGGCCTGCGCATCGGTATTGGCGACAACAAATTCCACACCCTGCAATTCGGCGCGGATCATATTGTTCACGGCATTACCGCCGGCGCCACCTACGCCGAATACAGTGATCCGCGGAGCAAGCTCCTGGATCGATGGTGCTTTGAAGTTCAGTGACATGATCGGTTCTCCTTAATGTCTAACGCGTCTTTGTCTATCGTCCCACCCGGTTGATCGCCCCCGCCGCGCACCGGGTTTGCGCGGCCGGTATTCGCTTAAAGGTTCTGTCGCAGCCACTGGCCAATGCGGGCAAACCCCGGCGGCATGCGCGAGGCGCGCTCCTGCTCAAGGTCGGCATTGGCATCCAGCGGCCCTTTTGAAACAAAACTCAGAAGTCCTGCCGCTGTTGCAAAGGCCGGCGAACTCATGGCATCAGCCAGTCCCGACAACCGCAGCGGGCGGCCGATGCGCACCTGCTTGTCCAGCATGCGCGCGGCCATTTCCCGCACGCCGGTCAGTTGACTGGCACCACCCGTCAGAACCACACGCCGCCCGGCAATGCGGTCAAATCCCGATGCCTTCAGCCGCTCGCGGACCAGTTCAAAGGTTTCTTCAAGGCGCGGCTGTATGATTCCGGTCAGCATGGTGCGGGGAATCTGGCTTGGCGCATCGCGGTCCTCTTCGCCCACCTGGGGGACCGAAATCAGTTCGCGTTCATCCGACGGAGATGGAATGGCCGAGCCATAAAGTGTCTTCATCCGTTCTGCATCGGCCACCGGTGTGGTCAGGCCGCGGGCAATGTCATTGGTCACATGCTGACCACCCAGCGGAATCACATCCACATGCACCAGGGCATTTTCGAAAAAGACCGAAATTGTGGTCGTGCCGCCACCCATATCGATACAGGTAACGCCCAGGTCCATTTCATCTTCAACCAGCGTAGCCAGACCCGAGGCATAGGCGGACGCCACAAAACCCTGCGTGGTCAGATGACAGCGTTCAATCACATGGACCAGATTGCGCAGCGGACCGGAGGCTGCGGTCACCACATGCATCTGGACGCCCAGACGGTCGCCATACATGCCACGCGGATCGCGGATCTTGGAATTGCCATCCAGGGTAAAGGCAACCGGCACAGAGTGGATCAGTGCGCGGTCACCCGGTTCGGAATGAATCCGACCCTGCTGCAACACACGACGCATGTCAGTGTCATTAACCCCACGACCAGCGATTGAAACATCGACACTGACAGACTGGGAACGGGGTTGGCCGCAGGATACATTAACGATGACCCCGGAGATCGTTTCTCCAGCCATCTTTTCAGCCGCATCAACGGCGGCGCGAATCGACTGTTCAGCCGCATCCATATCGACAATGGTGCCCGAGCGGACACCCCGGGAGAGGTGATGGCCGAGGCCGATGACCCGCAAGCGCAATGGTCCTGCCGATTTCGGGCCTTCGGCGCGCGCGATGAAGCAGG
>CAISDR010000073.1 GCA_903884125.1 uncultured bacterium | reverse complement strand
GGTTCTGCCCGCAATTGCGCCTTGACGGCACCATAGGCTTTTTGCCGCGAAAGATTTTGTGCGCGCGTTATTGCTTGCGCAACCAGATCTTTTGCAGGTTCAGCGCCATCGAATATGCCTAGTCGCACGAGTTCATCGGCAGTAACGATCGCTCCGGCCAATGCCAGCCGCCGCTGACGGTCCGGCGCCAGTTCGCGCGTGATAACAATCAGCGGCCCTGCGGGAAACGGAATACCGGCCGATGCCTCGGGCAAGCCCAACCGCCCCTCTGCGCGGCAATAGGCAATGCGCTGGTCGCTGGCCAGTGCCATCACAAAGCCACCACCCAGCGCATGACCATTAACAGCGGCAATGGTTGGAACGGGCAGGGCATAATAGGCACGTACCATGCGGGTTATCGCCAATACCAGCGCACGTCGTTCCTGCACGTCATAGCTGGCAAATGTCTTTACATCGACACCGGCTGAAAATGTTGACCCTGATCCGGTCAGTACCAGTCCACCGGCCGGTGGTGATTGTGCCAACGCAAGAAAGGCCTGTTCCAGCGACAGGATCATCTCAAGGTCAAAGGCATTCACCGGTGCCCGCTCGAATGCCAGCACAGCCGTTGGTCCAAGATAATCCAATCGCAGGTGGCGAAACTTTCGCGCGCTGTTTGAACTATCCTGGACGAGGTCTGTCATCGATGAAATTCCTGCCTTGTGCAGCGCTAAACAAATTCAAACAGGCCCGCAGCGCCCATGCCACCGCCAATGCACATGGTCACAACGCCGTATTTGGCCTTGCGCCTGCGGCCTTCCAGCAGCATGTGTCCGGTAACGCGTGCACCGGTCATGCCAAACGGATGACCGATTGAAATCGAACCGCCATTGACGTTGAGCTTTGCCGGATCAATCCCCAGCTTGTCGCGGCAATAAATCACCTGCACGGCAAACGCTTCGTTCAATTCCCACAGGTCGATATCATCAACCTTGAGGCCATGGCGGCCGAGTAATTTTGGAACTGCAAATACCGGGCCGATACCCATTTCATCCGGTTCGCAACCAGCAACCGCAAAACCACGGAAAATGCCCAATGGTGCCAGACCTTTCTGTTCGGCCAGTCTGGAATTCATCACCACAACAGCGGCAGCACCATCAGACAGCTGGCTGGCATTGCCAGCAGTCACTGTTGTGCCATCACCGCGCACCGGCATCAGGCCCTTTAGTCCGTCAAGGGTCGTGTCCGGGCGATTGCATTCATCTTTGGTCACCACATAATCCTGTAAGGTGGTTTCCTTGGTTTCCTTGTTTACGACCGCCATTTTGGTCTGCATCGGTACGATTTCATCGGCAAAAATATTCGCCTGCTGGGCTGCTGCCGTGCGGCGCTGGCTTTCCAGCGAATATTCGTCCTGAACATCGCGGTTGATCTTGTATCGCGCTGCTACCACATTGGCGGTGTCGATCATCGGCATCCACAGCGCCGGATAGGTTTGCATCAGCTTTTCTTCGGTCAGGTTTTTTGTGTTGATGCTGGCCTGTGTCAGGGAAATGGATTCAACACCCGCGCCGATGGCAACCGGCGTCTTATCAACGATGACGGCCTGGGCGGCCATGGCAATCGTCTGAAGGCCCGACGAACAAAACCGATTGACGGTCGTGCCGCTGGTCGTGACCGGACAGCCCGCCCAAAGGGCAGCGTTCCTGCCCACATTCT
>CAISDR010000072.1 GCA_903884125.1 uncultured bacterium | reverse complement strand
GCCCATCCGAACTTATGCGCCGCTGCATGGAAATTATTCCATAACGCCAGAAATTTTCCAGGAACAATAGGCGTCAGCCATTGGGCATTATCAAGCGCAAGGCGTTGACCGGTTCTGGTGGGCGAATCAAAAATCGAGCCTTCGTGGACATCGATTTGACCATCGCTGACCGTCCCGAAATATACCCGACCATCAATTGCAACTCGCCCCCAACGCATTTTACCCTCTTCTTATTTTGCTTATGTGAGGTTTACTCAGCAGCAGCTATTGGGCCGTTTCGGTTTCCAAAGTCAACTCAGACTTTTGCCACCCTCCGCCCAGAGCCTGAATCAACTGGACGCTGGCCGACAGCTGGCTGCTTCGGATGGCAAGAGCGCTTTGCTTGGAATTCAGGGCTGTGGTCTGAGCGGTCAGCACACTGGTATAGGCCAGCGTTCCTGCCTTGTACTGGTTCAGAACCAATCGTTCCGCCTCTTCGGATGCATTGACGGCCAATTGCTCGACCTGGGACTGGCGTTCCAGAAACGTCAGGGCGGCGAGCTGATTTTCGATCTGGCCCAAGGCAGTCAGCACGCCCTGCCGATAATTGGCCAGACTTTGGTCATAGGCGGCACGGGCGGATTTCACCTGGTTCCATTTCAGGCCACCATCAAAAATAAGCTGGGCAACTTTCGGGCCAAATGACCATACCGAATTGTCTACGCTGAACAGGTTTGACGTGGTGGTTCCCGAAACGCCGTAAGATCCGCTTAGCGAAATGTCCGGAAAGAATGCCGTCATGGCCAGACCGATCTGGGCATTTGCGGACGCCATGCGCCGTTCCAGAGCGGCTATATCCGGTCGGCGCTCAATCAGGCGCGAGGGAACGCCGACAGGAACATTGGGAATCCGCACGGCAAATGGTTTTGGCTCGATCCGGAACTCCGAAGGTGCTTTGCCGATCAGAACCGCAATGGCATTTTCGTATTGGACGCGTGATATGCCTACAGCAATCGCTGATGATCTGGTGTTTTCCAGTTGCGCGATCGCCTGTACCACATCCGATTTTGCAGCTGTACCCACATTATATCTATTGCGTGTGATTTCCAGACTTTGTGTATAGGCATCAACGCTGGCATCAAGAAGGTTCTTTGTCTCGTCTGCAATGCGTAGCAGAAAATAGTTCTGAACCAGCGCGGACTGAGTGGAAAGTCGGGCATTCACAAGATCAGCCGCACTTGCTTCTGCCGCTGTCTCATTTGCTTCGACGGAACGACGAATGCGTCCCCACAGATCAATTTCCCAACTGCTGGTTGCTGATGCGGCGTAAACATCTGAGGATGGCCGGCCCGCACTCTGGCCTTGCCGCTGGCCCGAGCCTTGCGCCGAGATCGACGGCCAGAAACTGGATCGCGCCTGTTCCAGTATCGCCTGGGACTGTCGTAGGGCGGCCTCTGAAGCCTTAAGATTCTGGTTATTGATGGATACCTGTGCGGTCAGCGCATTCAGGTCGGCGTCATCATAGATTGTCCACCATTCACCACGGGGTGCACCCTCGATCGGTTCAGCAGGTTTCCAGCCTTCGTTGGACTTAAATCCCGACGGCAGCAAATCAGCCGGAGGCTTATAGTCCGGGCCCATTTTGCAGGCCGCAAGTCCAATGGCCAGACCCGCAAAAAGTACAGATTTAAAGATGATGGACATGTTCATGGGTTTAGACCCGAAATCGTCAGCGAAGACGGCGGTGAAACATGACGCCAGCCAAACCGGCGCCTGATCGAGAAACGATCCAGATAAACAAAAATGACAGGTGTGGTGAACAGGGTCAGCACCTGACTCAACGCAAGACCGCCGACAATCGATATGCCCAATGGTTGACGTAATTCCGCACCATCGCCCACCCCCAGCGCCAGCGGCAGGGCACCCAGCATTGCAGCCATCGTTGTCATCAGAATGGGGCGGAACCGCCGCAGGCAGGCTTCGCGAATGGCATCCTCGGATCCAAGACCGCGCTGGCGCTGTGCCTCCAATGCGAAATCAATCATCATGATCGCATTCTTTTTGACTATTCCAACCAGCAGGATCACGCCGATAAAGGCGATGATCGAAAATTCAACATTACTCAGACGCAGCATGATCAGCGCACCGATGCCTGCGGAAGGCAGCGTTGAAAGAATGGTGATCGGGTGGATGTAACTTTCGTATAGCACGCCCAGGACGATATAGATGGCAAGAATTGCCGCCAAGAACAACAGGCCCTGATTGCCCTGATTTTCCTGAAACTGCTTCGCATTGCCCTGGAAGCCGCCGTAAATGGCCGAAGGAACCGATAATGATTTCATAGTCCGGTCAAAAGCTGCCACCGCATCGCTCAACGATTTTCCAGGCTTCAGATTAAACGTGATTGTTGTGGCAACAAACAGTCCCTGATGATTGATCGAAAGCGGGGTGGCACGTGTTTCCACCCGAGTTACGGCGGATAGAGGCACCATGGATTCCACCTGTGTTGAAACCGCTGGGGCCGAAGACGAGGTCGAACGACCCGTTGCTGCAATCTGATTGGTCCGCTGATTACGGACTGCATCAGCACCGCTGTTTGATGTGGATGCTGATTTCGACGCTGATATGGTAGAAGCTGCGGCGGGCGCAACTGGGCCTGCGATGACATTTGTTGACTGCGCACCAGAAATGGTACCACCTGCGCTGGAAATAAAAATCTCTTTGAGAATTTCTGGATTCTGCCAGAACTCGGGCGCCACTTCCATGACTACGTGATACTGGTTCAATGCATTATAAATTGTTGAAACCTGCCGCTGGCCAAATGCATCATAGAGTGTGCTGGAAATTTGCGAGGCAGTAATACCTAGCTTCGAGGCGGAATCACGATCAATAACGATGTTGGTTTCAAGGCCCCGCTGTTGCTGGTCCGAATTGACGTCAGTCAAATCGGTTTCCTTCTGAAGAGCCTCTACGATCCGGGGCACCCATGTGTTCAGAAGTTGCAAATTATCGCTTTGCAGCGTGTACTGGAATTGTGCATTACCCTGGCGTCCGCCGGGGCCACCAAATTCCTGTGCTGATTGCAAAAACATCTGCGCGCCCGGCACTTTCATGCTTTGACGGCGGATGCGTTCTATCACCTGATCTGCGGTCGCATCCCGCTGTTTCACGGGCTTGAGCGCAATATTCATATCAGCTGTGTTCAGTGCCCCGCCACCGACGTTCCCAGTGACAGTATCAACCGCCGGGTCAGCCTGAATGATGGCCATATACTGTTCAAATTTTGCTTTCATCGACTGAAAGGAAATATTCTGGTCCGCGCGGACAAAGGCACGAAGTCGCCCGGTATCCTGCTGCGGGAAAAACCCTTTGCGGATTTCATAATAGAAAAAGCCATTCAGACCGATGGTTGCAAAAAGCGTTAGCAGCACGACAAGTTTGTGGCGCAGCGCCCAGTTTAACCCGACGGCATATTTTTGTGTTAAGGCATCCATTCCGCCTACAATTGCCCTGCTAACTCCATTATTGGCCACAGCCGGTTTGCGCGGCAGGAAATAGGCACACATCATTGGCGTTGTTGTCAGTGAAACGACCAGACTGACCATGACAGCTGCCGAAAGCGTGATGGCAAACTCTTTGAACAGGCGGCCAACAATCCCGCCCATAAGAACAAGGGGCAGAAAAACAGCAACCAATGACAAAGAAATTGAAATCACGGTAAAGCTGACTTCGGCCGCGCCATCAAGTGCTGCCTGGAGTCTGGGTTTGCCAGCTTCCAGATGGCGGGTCACATTTTCCAAAACGACGATGGCGTCATCAACGACAAATCCCGTGGCAACCGTCAGTGCCATTAATGAAAGATTGTCCAGGCTGAAGTCCAGAACATACATCACGCCAAAAGTTCCCATCAGGGAAACAGGAACCGCGACCGTTGGGATTAGTGCCGATCGAACGTCGCGCAGAAAGAAGAAGACGATCAGGGTCACCAGCACCACGGCGATGACCAGTGTTCGTTCGACTTCGAAAAGTGACGTCCGGATGGTCGCCGAACGGTCATTTGCTATTTCAACCTGAATATCCGCTGGCAGTGCCGCCTGAAGCTCAGGGATCATCGCCTTGATGCGATCTACCGTTTGGATGATATTTGCATCAGGCTGGCGCTGAATAGACACAATAATAGCAGGTTTGCCGTTCGAAGCACCGGCATTGCGGATATTCTCAACTGAGTCGATAACAGTGCCGACATCGGATAGCCGGACTGGGGCATTATTACGATAGGCGACGATCAGGTTCTGGTACTGGCTGGCCAGACGTGCCTGATCATTTGCGTAAATCTGAAATCGGCGTTCGCCGTCTTCGATCGCGCCCTTTGGCGCATGGGCGTTGGCTGCGGAAATTGCGGCACGAATATCATCTAGGCCAATGCCATATTTGAACAGGGCATGCGGTATAAGTTCCACACGAACGGCTGGCAGTGACGCGCCGCGCAAGTTGACCTGTCCGACGCCGTTTATCTGGCTTAATCGCTGCTCAAATATCAGTGCAGCGGCATCATATATCTGTCCCTGTGTGCGTGTGCTTGATGTCAGTGATAAAATGGCAATTGGCGAATCCGCCGGATTGAATTTGCGATAGGTAGGATTGGATCGCAGGCTGGTTGGCAGATCGGCGCGGGCTGCGTTGATGGCCGCCTGTACATCCTTGGTCGCGCCATCAATGTCCCGGCTTAGTGAAAACTGCAATACAACCTGTGCCGAATTAACCGAACTGCTGGACGTCATTTCAGTAACAGAACTGATGGTGCCCAAATGCCGTTCAAGCGGGGTTGCAACCGAGGTCGACACGACCTCGGGGCTGGCACCGGGTAATGTGGCTTGAACCACGATAGTTGGGATATCCACCCGCGGCAGTGGGGCAACGGATAGTTGGAAAAACGCCAGACCGCCAGCCAGAACGATTGCCGCCGTCAATAGTGTCGCGGCGACAGGTCGCTGGATGAACAGGCTTGATATGCTCATACCGCCTCGTTCTCCCAGCCGAAATAGCTGACGGCAGCGCGAGCCATCCGGTCAAAAGCCAGATAGATGACAGGCGTTGTGAACAGGGTCAGCACCTGACTGACGATCAGGCCGCCGACAATCGTAAGTCCTAATGGGTGGCGCAGCTCTGATCCGACCCCAGTTCCCAACATCAGGGGCAGTGCACCAAGTAAAGCAGCCATTGTTGTCATAAGGATCGGGCGCAGACGCAACAGGCATGCCTGATGAATAGCCTCGCGCGGAGATTTTCCTTCGCGCCGTTCGGCGTCCAGTGCAAAGTCGATCATCATGATCGCATTTTTTTTAACAATGCCGATCAGAAGGACGATGCCGATAATGCCGACAATATCCAGCGGCGAACCCGAGATCATCAGCGCCAGCAAGGCGCCAATGCCTGCCGATGGCAGCGTGGACAAGATTGTCACCGGGTGAACAAAGCTTTCATATAAAACGCCCAGCACGATATAGACTGTCACGATGGCGGCCAGTATCAGCAGTACCTGATTTAACAGTGATGACTGAAATGCCAGTGCCGCGCCCTGGAACGCAGTATTGAAGCTGGCTGGCACCTGCATTTCATTTTCCACCTCCTGAACAGCGCGAACTGCAGCACCCAGCGAATACCCTGGGGCCAGGTTAAAAGACACAGTTGCGGCCGGAAATTGCGCCAGGTGGTTTATTGAAAGGGGGGCAATGTCTTCTCGAATATTGGCAATCGTCGATAAAGGCACCTGTCCGCCGCCGCTCGAGGGCAGATATATGGCGCCCATTGAATCGAGCGAGGATTGCAGTGACGGATCGGATTCCAAAATTACGCGATACTGATTTGACTGACCGAAAATGGTCGAAATGATGCGCTGTCCAAAGGCATCATACAGCGCATTATCGATGGTGGCGGGTGTTATGCCAAAACGCGCCGCAGCATCCCGGTCAATGTCGACAAAGGCAGCAAGGCCCGTATTCTGTATGTCGCTGGCCACATCGCGCAATTCGGGACGCACTTTAAGTCTTTGAAGCAATTGTGGAACCAGGCGGGCAAGTTCATCTGGGTTGCCATCTTCAACGATGAACCGATACTGGGTCCGCGAGATGGTTGCATCAATGGTCAGGTCCTGAACCGGTTGCAGGAACAGATTCATGCCGGGCAGTCCTTCGGATGCCCGTGTCAGTCGCGAGGTGATGCTGGATATACTGGCACTGCGCTCGGCATGGGGCTTGAGATTGATTAAAAACCGACCGCTATTCAAAGTCGGGTTGGCACCATCAACACCGATGAAAGCTGTAAGACTCTCTACGTCCGGATCAGCCAGCAGACGTCGCGACAATTCATTCTGGCGATCCGACATGGCGCTGAACGAAATCGACTGTGGTCCTTCGGAAACGCCCTGGATCACCCCGGTGTCCTGAATTGGAAAAAAATCCTTTGGGATGACGACGTATAGCAGACCGGTCAGCAGGACGGTCGCTGTGGCAACCACCATCGTCGTAGTCTGTCGGTCAAGAACATAGGTCAGCGCGCGATCGTATGCAGCAACCAGACGGTCAAAAGCGCCCTGGCTCATTTTTGCAAAGCCCCGCTCTGAATGTGGCGCATGATGGCGCAACAGGCGTGCGCATAACATTGGAACCAGAGTCAGCGAGACAAACCCGGAAATCAGGATCGTTACCGCCAGCGATACCGCAAATTCGCGAAACAGACGGCCAACCACATCGCCCATAAACAATAGCGGTATGAGAACCGCAATAAGGGATACGGTCAGCGAGATGATGGTAAAGCCAATCTGCGCTGATCCCTTGAAGGCAGCATCCATCGGACTCATGCCTTCTTCAATAAAGCGCGCGATATTTTCAATCGTCACGATGGCGTCATCGACCACAAACCCGGTTGCGATGACCAATGCCATCAGCGTCAGATTGTTCAGGCTGTAGTCCATCAGATACATGGCGCCAAAAGTGCCGACCAATGACAACGGCACAGACAGGCTCGAGATGAATGTTGCGGGCAGACTGTGCAGGAAAATGTATATGACAGCGATTACCAGCCCGATAGCCATGGCCAGTTCGATCTGCACATCATGCACTGAGGCCCGGATTGTCTGAGTGCGATCCGTCATAACCCGAATTTCAACACCTGCAGGAAGGCTTTGTTCCAGTTGTGGTAAAAGGCGTTTGATCCGGTCCACGACTTGAATCACATTTGCCGCAGGCTGGCGCTGAATATTCATCACCATCGCTGGCTTGTCATTGACCCATGCGGCCAGTTTTGAATTTTCTGCGCCTTCAACAATATTGGCCACATCAGACAGGCGAACAGCGGCACCATTGCGATAGGCAATCACTAGATTTCGGTAATCATCCGCACTTTTCAACTGATCATTGGCATTGATTGTCCATGCGCGCTTTGGACCATCGAACACGCCTTTGGGTGTGTTGACGTTGCCGGCTGATATTGTTGAACGTAAATCATCAATATTCAGGCCGTATGAAGCCAGTGCGCGTGGGTTGGCCTGTATTCTAACCGCAGGTTTTTGTCCGCCAGCGATGGATACCAGTCCAACACCCGGCAACTGGGAAATTTTCTGACCAATTCGTGTGTCGATCAATTCCTGCACCTGCGGCAGCGGAATTGTGGCGGATGTGATGCCCAGCGTTAAAATGGGCGCGTCCGCCGGATTGACCTTGGCATAAATTGGTGGCGTTGGCAGATCAGCGGGCAATAAATTACCGGCCGCATTGATTGCTGCCTGCACCTGCTGCTCGGCGATATCAATATTCAGATCAAGGCTGAATTGCAGCGTGATAATCGATGCGCCCGCAGAAGACGTTGAACTCATCTGCACCAGGCCGGGCATCTGGCCGAACTGGCGTTCCAGCGGTGCTGTTATCGATGACGTTGATACATCAGGACTTGCCCCGGGATAAAATGTCTGAACCTGAATGGTGGGGTAGTCGACTTCGGGCAGGGCCGCCAGGGGCAGGAACTGATAGGCAATGATGCCAACCAGCATAATCGCGACCATCAGCAACGTGGTGGC
>CAISDR010000071.1 GCA_903884125.1 uncultured bacterium | reverse complement strand
TGACCGATCAGGGATCAGGCTTCTGCGGGCAGGGCCGCGCTTGCCTGATCGACCAGGGCCTTGAAGGCCTCAGGCTCGTGGATCGCGATATCGGACAGCACTTTGCGGTCGATCTCGATCCCGGCGGCCTTGAGGCCGCACATAAATCGGGAATAGGTCAACCCGAACAGGCGGGCACCGGCATTGATACGCTGGATCCACAGTGCACGGAATGTCCGCTTTTTGGTCCGACGATCCCGATAGGCATACTGCCCGGCCTTTTCGACGGCCTGAACAGCCGCGCGATAGGTGTT
This sequence comes from uncultured bacterium, assembly GCA_903884125.1. Classification (GTDB taxonomy): domain Bacteria; phylum Pseudomonadota; class Alphaproteobacteria; order CAISDR01; family CAISDR01; genus CAISDR01. The sequence goes on along the minus strand of CAISDR010000071.1, from coordinate 6,598 downwards.
CTTGCGGCGGCCGTAATAGCCTTTTGCCGCGTCAGTTACTTTTTTGTGGCGGGCGTGGGCGGTAACGCCACGTTTAACACGTGCCATGGGTGCCGCTCCTTACGCGTAGGGCAGGTAACGCTTTACCCGAGCCGTATCGGCTTCGGATAAAATGGCGGTACCGCGCTGGTTGCGAATTTGTTTGTTTGTACGCTTGATCATGCCATGACGCTTGTTGGCCTGGCTCATGCGCACCTTGCCGGTGGCGGTCAGCGTAAAACGCTTCTTTGCCCCGCTTTTAGTCTTCATCTTGGGCATTTTCGATCCTTTCTCTATACGAATCAAGGTGCTAGCACCCCAAAGGAAGTCGCCACGGCATGCCCTTATTCCCGCCGGACCACTTCTCCATCCCCAAACGCGTATCGCAAGCACCTGGTAACAGGTTTGCCAATCCGGGAGGTTGGAAGGGCGCGTGTATAGGGGATTTGGGGCCAGGGCGCAAGGGCAACCTGACGTGGACCTTTGTCTTTTTGGGTCAATCCAGACTGCCGCAGACCCAGATTTCCGCACGCTTTCCGTCATCTATGCTTGCCAGCAGGGCAGGTGGCACCCGACATTGGATCAGCCCGTCCGACCCTAATACTCCATCTGGGCAGGTGCCTATTTTAATCGGGCGACAATTGCGCTGGAATGCGCCCATGACCGCCATGGCCCGGTCCAGCGTGCAGGCTTTGTCAAAGCGAATGATTGCGTCTGTCATTTTGGCCAGATCGCCTGAAGATTTTGCCTGCTCAAGCTGCGCCCTTGCGCGCTTTTGGGCAAAGGTGATCGCCCCATCCACAAGGGATTTGAATCCAGCTGTGACAACTGCGGAAACTTTGGTGGAATCCGGTCCCAGGGCCTCGGCGATGGCGTCTTTACGTTTTTGACAGCTGGAATCCAGCCCGCCCAATAAATCATCGATGCTGCGTGGCAGGTTGACCAGATCAGATTGGCCAAGCGCCTGGTCAACAGCGGTTCTGGAAATAGTCGTCGTCGCTGATAGTTGATCCGCAGGCAAGCGACCAAACCATTGGGGACGGGCACATCCGCCCAGGCAGCAAGTGATGCTGGCAATGACGGTCAAAGCGGCCAGCGGCAATCGGGAATTACTTCCCGATTGCGCTACCGGGGCAAGGGTCGATTTACGCCGGAACATCGCCGACCATCCGTGAAGCTAATTCACACAGGGACACACTTTTTGTGTGGCATCGGTTGATGCATGCGTGCTGTTCTGAACCTCCATCAGACAGGTCAGCTGGCGCAGGTTATTGACCGTCATGGCTGACAAACCCGTCTTCCATCCGTCATAGGTTTTTGGCAGGTCAGTCTTTGAACAGGCGGCGCCGACAAAACCGTTGCAGACCGCAAGTTTGTCAGCATCAGTTGGATTTTGCAGCCAGCTGCCCGCAAGCCCCCGGCAATAGGCCGTCGCCGCCGCCAGATCCTGACTTGCAGCATTGATATTCGCAGATGCAACTTTGATATCAGCTGTTGCCTTGGGGTCCAGGGCAGCCTTTTTTGCGATAAGGGTGTTCAGACTGTTCTCTTTCGTCAGCATACCGTCCCAGGTGGTGCCGCCGGTTTTTGCAGCCTTTGCCGCGTCAACGGACGATGCCTCGGGGTTATCGGTCAGATACTGTTTTGCGGCAGTAAGCCTTGCCTTCTGGTCGTCCGAGGGCTTGGCGATTCCCGTCAATTCCGCCACGGTCAGTTTCGCGCGGATCGTACCTGCCTGTGTGACAATTTTTGATGCCGCTTCCAGTCCGATCTGGCCGGGAACACCTGCTTTGGCGATTTTGTCTTTGACTGTATCAAGGCCGGTGGCCAGCGAGCAGGCACCGTTATATCGGGTTGCATCTTTTATCGCGTGTTCCAGCGTATAATCGGTGATTGCTTTTGCCTGATCGGTGGCAATCTGGGTATGAATATCAGTCAGCGAGATATTTATGCCGGAAAAAATGACAGCCAGTGTCTGATCCTTGAAAAACGATGCGTTATATTCAGCCGTAATACCGCTGGATAATCCCGCTATTCCTGACAGGGCGCGCGAGGTGCTTTTTGCTGTAAATAGTCCACCCAGCACCCCGGATGCCGTGCTGACCGCGCCACCCAGGAAGTCAACATTATCCGATGTCAGATTTATATAGTCGCGATAGACCGCGCAGCGTCTGTCGGATACGCCAAGAATATAGTCCTGAATCCTGTTTCGCCGCAGCCGCAGATCCTCTTTCTGTGCGTCGGTTGGTGTTTCATTCAGCCCTCTATAAAAATTTTGCAGGGCATCGATCTGTTTGTCTTCGCCAACCTTTTTCTCTGAGCAATCATTTTTTTTGCTGTTCTCGCAGATCAGTTGGGTCAGATCGATCACTGTTTCGGATTCGTGACCCCAATCGGCTGACTTACTATCACTCGGTTTGTTATTTGCTTCGTTGTTCGAAATAATCTGTCCGCTGGACATATTAGAGACTTTGTAAAAGTCGGTCAGGCCCTTGCCATAATTGCTGCCGCAACCGCCCAGCAGCGCCAGGGCGCCGGCAGCCATTCCAATCCGCGCTGATAAACCCATTTTAGCCCCCCAAATGGTCTTGTTCCTAACCCATGGACACGGGCGCGGAATCTATTCCAGAAGTGGTGCGCCCAAAGCCATGACAACTCAGGAGCTAAAAAGAGTCAATTCTTTAATTGTATTAATAAATTAAATCTATTTTATGTGCAAAACGGTCTTATTTCCCGGCCTTCCAGTCTTCGACCGCTTTCATGGTCCGGCTGACATGCTCGGCCGGGTCCATATTGGTATAGGACAGTAATATCTTGCCCTCGGGGCTGATCACATAAGAGGTGCGTTCGGAATATTTGGGCAGCCGCAGCAATACCGCGTCATAAGCTTTGGTGATTGCCAGATCGCCATCGGCGGCCACGGCAAACTTGGACCGGCACTCGCTGACCGAAAACTTGTTCAGGGTTTCGATATTATCAGCCGACACACCAATAACAGTTGCCCCCAGTTTTTTGAACTGGTCGGTCGCTTCGGCAAAGTCATGGGCCTCGACCGTACACCCTTTGGTAAAGGCTGCCGGATAGAAATATAAAACTACCGGACCATTTTTCAGCGCCGCCGCCAGATTGAAATCAAACTCCTGTCCACCCAGCGATGCGCGGGTGGCAAAGTCCGGGGCTTTGGCCCCTACATCAAGGGCTCCCCATGCTGCGGTGGTGCCAGTGAGCAGGATGGAGGTCAGAACCGGGTAAATCAGCTTTCTCATCAGCCTTGTCCTTTGTCCGTGAAATATAGGGTCTATGGGATAGGATAGCCTGTACTGGCAAAAAAAACAGGCGCAGGTGCAATCCTGCTTCATGCGCCCTCTATAAAATCGATTATGTCGTCCAGCACCTGATCATCCTGCGCAATGCCCCTGTGTCCAAGGTCATCATAAAGCCTGATTTTGGCGCCGGGCCAGCCACGCTGGATGGCCTGCGCATCGCTGACCGGGCATTGTTCATCGTCAAAGGCATGGACGATCAGCGCGCGTTCAGCCCGCCGCCCCAATACCGGCATCAGGTCAAAGGCACTGATATCGCGTCCCTCGGCCAGCGCCCGTGCAGCCTGAAGTTCAATAGCTGATTCGATGATTTCAGCGGGTACCCCGCGTTCGCCAAGCCGTTCGATATGATGGCGCGCGGCCTGCGGGAGGCCGCCGGCAATCTGGATTGCCGTTCGTGCCGCAAGCCCCATGTCCAGCGCCAGCGCACTTGCCGCGCAGCCAAAGGAATGGCTGATGACGGCATCTATTGGGCCAAGCGCCCGGCCAGCCGCAAGCACAGCCTGTGCTGCCAATTGAACCGAAATGGACGGTGCGCGAGAAAGCCCATGGCCCGGCAGATCAAGAGCCACCACCGCCCGGCCATAGGCCTGAGCCTTTTCGATCAGAGGTGCCCAGAGACAATTATCATCATTCCAGCCATGGACCAGCAAAAGCGCCCGTCCCTGACCCAGCCGCCATGCAGCTATCGGTCCTGCCGGGGTTTCCAACTCGGTCAGGTCTGAATCCATCAGCGGCGGGGCAAGGCGTGGTCTGGGCCTGCGCTTTGGACCCAGAGTGTCCAGCAGCGCATGTGCTTCGGAATCGATCTCTTCTTTTGTCCACTGTGCCATCTTGGTTGTCCCCCACAGCTATTTTTAAAGGGGTCCGTAGGGCGTTTGCAATTTGTTTACCGGTTGCCCGGCATCATTCCGGCAACCAAGGCGTTATCCCGCTCCTTGTTGTAGTATGTGAGGCTCGACGCAAATGGATATGATGCCCATCCGGCTCGATCAGGTGCTAACCCCTAATCGGCGCGCTGATATTTCCATTGTGCTGGCTGAACGGCATGAAAACATGCGTCAGTTGCTGGTATCTGCCCTTATTGCCCAACGTCTTAGCCTGATTACCTCGACCGGCGAACTGGATCGGGTTGAGTCACTTATAGATCAGGGTGAACACGATATCCTGGTGCTCGATGGCGGCTTGCCCGGTGGTGAAGGTTCAGCCTTCGATCTGGTGCGTAAAATCAGGCGGGGCGGTGTCGGCGCCAATCCGTTCATGGCCATATTCTTAACATTGTGGCAGCCTGACCGGGAAACGGTGCGCCTGGCGGGTGAATGCGGCGCTGATGCAATCCTAGTCAAACCGCTGGCGCCTGCTGTGCTTGTCGAGCGGATCGCAGCACTTGCAGCATCGCGCAAACGCTATATCGCTGGTGGTGATTATGTTGGTCCGGATCGCCGGCGGCCAAATCCGCGTCCGTTTGCTACCGAGCCTGTGGATGTGCCCAATACCCTTGCCATGAAGGCGCAGGGTACATTTGATCCGGTAACCCTGGCTGAAGACCTGGGTGCAGCCGAAGATGCAATGCGCAATCTGTGGCTTCGCCGTCAAAGCATGCGTCTGGCAGCCCTTGCCCGCGTTGTCGAGGACGATCCGTCAGATGCCGCAGCACGGCTTCTGGAAACTGTGGCTGATGATCTGGCCCAGGGACTGATCGGAATGGCAGGGTCGGATATCGAACCTGAAGCCCAGCTGGCCGATACAATGGGTCAGGTGACCCGTGCTATTGCCAAGCGCCAGGGTAGTGGCCGTGCGCGTGCGATGCTGCTGCTGCCCCCTATGATCGAGGCTTTGCTGGCGATGATCATGACTGATCGTGCGCGGGTAAGTCTGGAGCCGGAAATCCAGCATATGGCCAGTGGCGAGGCGGAACGGCTTAGCGCGGCAAGCCCCAAGCGGATAGCCCGCCAGCGTGCACGGATGGCAATTGATCAGGCGATGTCCGTGGTCTTAGGCCGTCAGACCTTTGCAGGCGCGACCTTGTAAAGTGCGGTCAGTGTCATCGCCGTGGCATCGCCGTATTGTATTACGGCGGACATGAAAATGACTGATCTTGTGGCGCGTGAAATTTCCGCCCTTATCGTCAGGGCTGAACCCTGATCCGGCATCCGGATCAGGTCCGCGTTGACGGAAAGCAGACCGACGCTGGCCTTGGCGTGGCTTGCGGCCAGTTGAACCATCGCCCGTTCGCCCAGTCCGATCAGGCCTGCAGGCTGCATATCGCCAATCGCGGCAACGGAGCCGGTTGCCTTCATACCCTCGATAATGATCTGACCATCGTCGGATTGAAATCCATGTCCGCCAGTCAGGCCAGGTATTACTTGGGACATGATCCAAAATTCCGTTCTGAGTGACATGCGATTTTCTCCCATATCATGCATGAGCGGGTATGCAAATTGACCTGATTGGCACGACAGCCGGAATTGCACCAAAAAGCCTTGTGGTTTGACCCATGGATCGGGATGTGTAATCTGCACCCTCGATCAGCCGTCAGGTGACTCGTCCGTCACACGGGTGGCTGTGTCAATCATATGGAATTGTTCAATATTTTCTAAGAGGGACCGCCTGTGACCGGAACACTAATGGCAGGCAAGCGTGGCCTGGTTATGGGCGTGGCCAATGACCGTTCAATCGCCTGGGGGATTGCCAGGGCCTGTCACGAGCAGGGCGCGGAACTGGCCTTTACCTATCAGGGAGATGCCCTGAAAAAGCGGGTGGCGCCTTTGGCCGACAGCGTCGGGGCCAAATTCATTGCTGATTGCGATGTGACGAATCCGGCATCAATCGATCAGGTTTTTGCTGAAGTGGACAAACATTGGGGTGGTCTGGATTTTCTGGTCCATGCGATTGCCTTTGCCGACAAGGAAGAACTAAAGGGCCGGTATATCGACACCAGCCCCGACAATTTTCAGATGTCGCTCAATATTTCCTGTTTCTCGTTCACAGCGATTGCCCAGCGGGCGGAATCGCGCATGACAAATGGTGGCTCGCTGGTAACGCTGACCTATTACGGGGCGGAACGGGTGATGCCGCATTACAATGTCATGGGCGTTGCCAAGGCAGCGCTGGAAGCATCAGTGCGTTATCTTGCGGTTGATCTGGGCGCTAAAAATATCCGGGTCAACGCCATATCTGCCGGTCCGATCAAGACGCTTGCCGCGTCGGCCATTGGCGATTTCCGCTATATCCTGAAGTGGAACGAATATAATTCG
>CAISDR010000070.1 GCA_903884125.1 uncultured bacterium | reverse complement strand
TGCCATGGGCACCCGGCAGAGCAGCCAGTTTGGCGCCACCGGTGATCAGTTCTTGTGCAGCACATTCTTCGATTTCAATTTGGGCATCAGCATGACAGAAAACCACGCCCCACGGCGGCACCATGCAAGATAATGCCAACGCGTTGGCCGCCGTACCTGAAATGACCGGAAATACCGCAACTTCGTGCTCGAATAACGCGCACATGGCTTTGCCAAGACGCGCTGATATCGGATCGGCGCCATAGCTTGGATACCGGTCCACATTGGCAGCGCGTAACGCTTCCAGAATTTCGGGCGATGCGCCCGCCACATTATCCGATGCAAAGCTCACGTTTTAGGTTCCTTGGCAAAAATTTCCAGGGGTTCGAAGGTTGCAGTCTTCCCTCGAAAGAATGCCCCCCAGCGGGTTGTTTGATCAGCACCGGGTGCCAAAATCAACCACACAAAATCAGGAATCCACGCACCGTCCAGATCACGATCCGAAGGTTCCGGCAAACCATTGGGATGGGAATGATATATGCCAAGGATCTCCTGCCCGCTCTCGCGCGCTGCCGCCTGCTCACGCAAGTGCAATGCCGAATCGATTTCAAAACGGTCGAGACATTCTACGGGTGCCAGATTGGCACTCGGCATTACCCGATCCACCACCAGCAAACCGTTACCGGTCTGGCCAATCATCAAACCACAGGCTTCGCGGGGCAATTCACTGCGCACATGACCTTCGATCCGAATTGCAAGCGCTGGCGAAAGCAGAAGGCCGCGCATCACGGCGCTGTATCTGGTGGGCGAATGCCGGGCTTTAGAACAAGGCTGCTCAGTTCTGCACCGGTCGCCGGGTCATACTGACGAATGAATTCCTGGCCGGCCTGATTCATGCGCAGTGTCAGCTTTCCCTGATCCCAATGGGACTCAAGGACCTGTGCACCGGCAGGCAGGGTAATCTGTGTCGAAAAACCGGCTGCTGGCGGCCGCGCATTCATGCGAGAGATCAAAGTGAACACCAAAACCAGAACAGCAGCGACAATCAAAACGCCAAGTCCGATAACGACGGCCTTGAGTATGGTCACGTTTTGCTGCATGGACGGCGGCATGTCAGACCGAACCACCCCACCATCACCGCCATCAGGGCTGTTCATGACCGATTCTCCTTTGCCGGGGCCGCGTACCCTGTCACCGGGACCAGAAGCCGTGGGCATTCGACTGGACAAGGTACTAACCGACCTGTGCCCGGATCTGTCGCGCGCCAGACTTCAGGCGTTGATTGCAGAAGGCCACGTGGTTTTGACCACTGGACCGGGGCGAACGATAGAGGACGGTAATTATCGGGTCAAATCAGGCGACTGTTTTGTACTGACCGTGCCTGCTGCCCGCGATGCCGTACCACAAGCCCAGGACATTGCCCTGACAATTGTATTTGAAGACGATCATCTGATCGTTCTGGACAAACCTGCCGGATTGGTTGTGCATCCAGCACCCGGCCATGCGGATGGCACCCTGGTCAATGCATTGATTGCCCATTGCGGCGACAGCCTTGTGGGTATTGGCGGGGTAAGGCGACCGGGGATCGTCCATCGCCTGGACAAGGACACAAGTGGCCTTTTGGTCGTTGCCAAGAATGATAAAACCATGAAGGGGCTGGTCGATTTGTTTTCACGCCATGATCTGACCCGCGCCTATTCGGCTTTGGTGCGCGGCTGGCCCTCGCCTGCCGAAGGTCTGATTGATGCAGCGATCGGGCGGTCCAGCTCTAATCGTAAAAAGATGGCGGTCGTTTTCACCGGCGGCCGTGAATCCCGCACGCATTATAAGACGCTGACGACCTTTGGCAGCGACGAGCGCCCGATGGCAGCGCTGATGCGGCTTGAGCTTGAAACAGGCCGGACACATCAGATCCGGGTGCACCTTGCCCATCTGGGGCATCCAGTTCTGGGCGATCCGCTTTATGGGCGGGCCCGGCGGCTCGTCTCTGGCCCGGCACTGGCCAAGGCGGCGGTAGAAACCTTTCCCCGACAGGCCCTCCATGCCGTCCATCTGGGATTTAAACATCCGATCACAAAGAAAAAGCTGAAATTCGAAAGTGAGTTACCACCGGACATGGTCGATCTGCTGGCAGCATTGAAATCAGCCTGAAATTCTTGATTAATTTACCCAAGTTTGGGTCTTGGAGCGGCGCAAGGTGCTTCCTATATATTCTGTCCAGGGGTTCCCGGAGGTTTAGTCGTGACAAAGTCAAATCTGCCCAGCGTTCCGGCGGCGGTCCTATCGCCCGAAGGCGGCCTTGCGCGCTATCTTCAGGAAATTCGCAAATTTCCAATGCTGGCACCGGAAGAAGAATACATGCTGGGCAAATCCTGGCGTGAACATGGCGATATGGCATCGGCCCAAAAGCTGGTAACCAGCCATTTGCGGCTGGTGGCCAAGATTGCCATGGGCTATCGCGGATACGGCCTGCCCATCGGCGAGGTGATCGCTGAAGGCAATGTGGGCCTGATGCAGGCGGTCAAGCGTTTCGAGCCGGAAAAGGGCTTTCGTCTGGCCACTTATGCCATGTGGTGGATCAGGGCCGCCATTCAGGAATATATCCTGCGGTCATGGAGCCTGGTGAAAATCGGCACGACGGCCGCTCAAAAGAAGCTGTTCTTCAATCTGCGACGGATGAAAAGCCGGATTGATGCGATTGATGAAGGCGACATGCGCCCCGAACAGGTAACCAGCATCGCCACGAAACTGGGCGTTCCGGAATCAGATGTCGTCAACATGAACCGGCGCCTGGCCGCCCCGGATCATTCGCTCAACGCCCCGCTGCGCCTTGACGGCGAAGGCGAATGGCAGGATTGGCTGGTTGATGAATCTGCCAGCCAGGAATCCGTATTGGTCGAAAGCGAGGAACTGGATCAGCGTCGCAACCTGCTTATTGCCGCCATGGCGGATCTGTCGCCACGCGAACAGAACATCATCAATGAAAGACGGCTGAAAGAACCGCCAGCCACATTAGAAGATTTATCGCTGCGCTATGATATTTCACGCGAACGTGTGCGACAGATCGAAGCCCGCGCGTTTGAAAAACTGCAAAAGGCAATGCGGGAACGCGCGCTGGCGACCGGCCTTATTGTAGCCGATTAAACTCAAGCCTGTCAGGTCAGTTTACCAATCACCGGCTCCATCCGCTGCTTTAGCGTTGCCGCGCTGACCGGCTTGACGATGTAATTGTTCACGCCCGCTTTCATTACCGCCATCACCGTCTCTTTTTCCATATTCCCGGTAATCATGATGAAGGCCGTTTTCTTTAAAACAGGGTGATTACGCACATACTTCAACAGATCCAGCCCCGACCCCCCTTCCATATTATAATCGGACAGGATCAGGTTGATCTGAGATGTCTTTAAAATTTCAACGGCCTCTTTTGCACTTGCCGCCTCG
>CAISDR010000069.1 GCA_903884125.1 uncultured bacterium | reverse complement strand
GCATGTGGTTTTGTCATATGATGATGTTACCGCAGAAGGTGAACGGTTGCGCCGTCTGGTCGATCTGAATCTCAGGCGCGAAACATCTCCATCCTTTGTGCTCAGCTGGACCGTCCGGCACGTCATCGACGAGACAAGTCCGTTCTATGGAAGGACGGCTGAAGACCTTCTGGCAGCGCGCGCCGAAGTTCTGGTGGTTTTTTCGGGCTTCCACGAAAGCTTTAACCAAACCGTTCATGCCCGCCGCGCCTATGGGTCAGAAGATATCCACTGGAATCATCGACTGGTTGATATTTTCATTCAGCTTCAAGATGGTCGTTCCGCATTGAATTTTGCCCGCTTTCATGATGTGGAGCCGCAGGCCGATATTCTATTATAGGCGGGGACTATTTGTTCGACGTCGGGTCCGGTAGCTCATCCTGGGTCAATTGCAACCTGTCCAGTTTTGCTTCGTCCAATTTACGTGTTCTGGCGTCAAGATCTTTTTGGGATTTTGTCCGCCCGTGCCTTTCCCGATTGGCCTGTGCCTGAATATCTTTTTCCCGACGCCTGATTGCCTTTGCCGCACGGCGCAGATTGATTATTTCAGCCATCGGTTTTCCCTTTCAATCAAGCAGTGTTCAGATCAGGGCGACAAGCTCAGTTACGGACTGTTAAAATTATATATCAAACCAGCCGGAAATGCCCAAATTCGGCCTCAATTCAGCCATGGGATTGCCGCATCCTGATCTGATCATGTTGATGTCCTGACAGGGACACCGACCCGACGGCGCCAGTCCCCGATTACCCCCCCCTCAATGACGTCGCCGGGTCGGCTTTCTGTCCTGTTCAGCGCAGTCGACAGGAGTGGATAATTCAGTTCACAATGTCCATTAATCGGCTGATGAACGCCAGAAGCACACGGGGGGAATGGGTATGGGTATATTTTCAAGTGCTCACATCAGGAATTTCGGGCAATGACAGGCGATCGTCTGGCCAATCGGATTGCCATTGTGACTGGGGCTGCCTCGGGGATCGGGCGGGCAACGGCGCATTTATTCGCAAGTGAGGGTGCGCAGGTACTGGCAGTTGATCTGGCTGACCAGGGGCTTGCTAATGCCCATCGGGGCAATGGGGCCATTTGCTGTTTTGAACATTCGGTATCAGGCGAACAAGGGGCAGAGGCTATCATATCCCGCGCCATCCGTGAATTCGGACGATTGGACATTGTGGTCAACAATGCAGGCATTTCAACCAATGCGCTGGTGGAATTCGCCACCTTGGCTGACTTTGATCGGACCATCGACATAAATCTGCGCGCTCATTTTCTGATTGCGCGACAGGCAATCCCTTATCTGAAGCAATCACCTGCCGGACGTCTGATAAATGTGGCGTCAGTCATGGCAGAGGTTACCGATTACGGCCTGTCCGCCTATTGTTCGGCCAAGGCCGGGGTTGCAGGCCTTACCCGTACACTGGCGCTGGAATTGGGCAAGTTTGGAATCACGGCGAACTATATCCTGCCGGGGGCAATTTCCACGGGCATGACACAGGCGTCATTTGCGCGCGCGGAGGTGGCAGAGATATGGGCCAAAAAATCTCCGCTGCGCCGGCTGGGGCAACCAATTGACGTGGCGCGGGGCATTCTGTTCCTGGCTTCAGATGATGGCGCTTTCGTCACGGGTCATGGTCTGAATATGGACGGCGGTATCATGTTGCGCGCGTAAAAATCCCCTCTTGAACTGCCCGGCGCAAGCGCCTATATGGCCATCTGGCCGTTTGGCGGCGCTTCGTCCCAATCGGTCAGATTTATTTATACTTTCAAGAGGATTTGCGATGATCGAGATCGAACATCTCGTCAAACGTTTTGGTCCACTTGCTGCAGTGGATGATCTTTCGTTCCGGGTTTCCACGGGCGAGGTGCTGGGCTTTTTAGGCCCCAACGGGGCGGGCAAGTCCACCACCATGAAAATGATAACGGGCTTTCTGACCCCGTCGTCGGGAAGTATCCGTGTCTGTGGCCATGATGTTGCAACCGACCCACTTGGTGTAAAGGAATCTATCGGGTACCTGCCCGAAGGTGCCCCGGCCTATCCCGACATGACCCCATTGGGATTCCTGCGTTTCATTGCCCAGGTGCGGGGCCTGTCTGGTGTAAAGGCTGTTCTGGCAGTCGACAGGGCCATCGAACAGACTGACATTCTGGCTGTGATCGATCAGCCAATTGATACCTTGTCAAAGGGGTTCAAACGACGCGTGGGTATTGCCCAGGCGATTTTGCATGACCCGCCAGTTTTGATCATGGACGAGCCCACTGACGGGTTGGACCCCAATCAGAAATTCGAAGTGCGGCGATTGATTCAGGCGATGGCCGCAAATAAAACCATCGTTATCTCGACCCATATTCTCGAAGAGGTCGAAGCAATCTGTACCCGTGCCCTGATCATTGATCGTGGCCGGGTCGTAGCCGACGGCACACCCCAGGAACTGCTGCTTCGTACATCACGCCATCTTGGTGTGGTTGTGGATGTGGCACTGGAGGATCGGGTGGCCGCGCATGCCGCACTGACAGCCTTCAAGGATCTGGCTGCTGAAGAGCTGAATGGGGTGATCCAGTTCTTTGTGCCGCGCCATCTTGACCAGGCCCCGATTGTTGCGGTTGCCGAAGCGCTGAAAGCCGGCGGCATATCGCCCCGTGCGCTGCGGGTGGTTACTGGACGATTGGATGATGTGTTCAGGACATTGACCCGCGGAGAAGCAGGGACCAGATCCGCTGCCTGAGCCGCGAGGAGTCCCGAAACCGAAAACCGAAATCTGCTTGTGATCTGATGATCAGGAGACATGCCATGAACCGGCTTTCTGCCGTCTTCCTACGCGAATTCAAAGGATATTTCGCGACACCGCTCGCCTATGTTTTTCTGGTGATTTTTTTGGGGCTGACCGGCGGGTTCACCTTTTACCTTGGAGGATTTTTTGACCAGGGACAGGCGGATTTGCGATCATTTTTTGTCTTTCATCCCTGGCTTTATCTGTTTTTGATTCCTGCCGTAGGCATGCGCCTTTGGGCTGAAGAAAATCGATCGGGCACGATTGAACTGTTGTTGACCCTGCCAATTCCATTGTGGACGGCGGTGTTGGGGAAGTTCCTCGCAGCCTGGGCTTTTGTCGCACTGGGGCTGATCCTGACGGCACCAATCTGGGCAACGGTCAATTATCTGGGGCAACCAGATAATGGAGTCATATTGGCAAGTTATCTTGGCAGTCTGATGATGGCAGGCGGGTATCTGGCCATTTGTTCGTTTACCTCGTCGCTGACGCGCTCTCAGGTCATCGCATTTGTGATTTCAGTTGTGCTGTGCTTCTTGTTTACAATTACCGGCGTGTCATCTTTTGCCGAAGCCGGAAGGGCTTTCCTGCCACTCGCCCTGCTGGACACCATTGTCGGCCTTAGCTTCATCCAGCATTTCAACTCGATCATGAATGGTGTCATTGATCTTCGTGACCTGGTTTTCTTTGGTTCAATCACGGCGCTGTTCTTGTACGCGACCGCAATTGTCATTGATTTCAAGAAGGGAGCGTAAGGTTATGAGCGCATCCACCAGTTTTTCACGCCTATCACTGGCTCTGCTGACGCTGGTTCTGGCAGTGATCTTTTTTCTGGCCGTGAACGTAATGGCCGGGTCAAGCCTGCGGCTTGCGCGACTTGATCTGACCGAGGATCATCTACACACATTAAGTCCCGGCACAATAAACACGCTGTCGAAGCTGAAAGAGCCTGTCAAGCTGCGCCTGTATTATTCCGCCAGAGTGGCAACCGCATTGCCGCGCTTTCGCACGTTTGGTCAGCATGTCCAGAACCTGCTGGCCGAATACAAGGTTCTGGCCGGATCAAAACTCATCGTCGAAATCGTCGACCCGGAACCATTTTCAGCAACTGAGGATGAGGCAGCGCAACTTGGTCTGCGGGGCGTGCCAACAGAATCCGGCGAGACATTTTATTTCGGACTGGTCGGCACCAATCAGGTTGATGGCCGCGAGGTCATTCCCTATCTGGCTTTGGACCGGGAAAACTTCATCGAATATGATCTGACCCGACTGATTGCGAATTTGAATCGGGCAAAAAAGCCGCTGGTCGGTGTGATGACCGATCTGCCACTGGCCTTTGGGCCGGGCGGTATGATGGCTGCCATGAGGGGGCAGAGCCGTCCCTATGTGATCTATGAAGAACTGGCCAAGCAATTCGAGATCAAGTCGGTTCCCACGTCATCAGATGTCATTGATGCGGATATAAATGTGCTGCTGCTTGCGCATCCCGCCGGACTGGCACCTGCGACCCAGTTTGCCCTGGACCAGTTTGTACTGCGCGGTGGCCGACTTATTGTCATGGTCGATCCGTTCAGTGAACTCGGCACCGCATCGGGGCGCGGACCTGGTGGCGGACAGGTTGCTGAAAGTTCAAACCTTGCAACGCTGTTTGCAAAATGGGGCGTGGAAATGGACGCCAAACAGTTTGTTGCCGATCGCAAAAACGCGCAGCAGGTCATGTTCACTGACCAGGGCCAGCAACGCCAGATGGGCTATCTGGCATGGCTGCATCTGACGGACGCAGCGTTTGACAAGTCGGATGTTGCCATTGGGCAATTCAAGTCAATTAACATGGGCAGCGTTGGCGCGCTGAAGCCCATGGCGAATGCAACGACAAAATTTATCCCACTTATAAAGTCGAGCGATGATGCGAGTCTGATCACAACGGAAAAAATTGCGACCAACCCCGATCCCGTGGGGCTGAACCGTGATTTCAAACCAAGTGGCGAGACTTATACGCTGGCGGCACGGGTGACCGGCGCGGTTGAAACGGCTTTTCCCGATGGAAAGCCCAAGACCGATAATGCTGCAAAGGCACCAGTGCCGGAAAAGGCCATGTCACCCAAGCCCGAGGATTTTCTGAAGAAATCTGCCGGCCCGATCAATGTCGTGATCATTGCGGATACGGATTTTTTGGATGATAAGTTCTGGGTTCAGACTGCAGACCTGATGGGCCAGCGTGTTGTCGTCCCGTCAGCCGACAATGGCAGCTTTGTTCTGGGGCTGGTGGACAATATGACCGGTTCTGGTGATCTGATCGGGCTTCGGGCGCGGCCACCGGTTTCACGCCCGTTCACATTGGTCGACAATATGCGTCGTCATGCAGAAGAACGGTTCCTGACCGAAGAAAAACGCCTGCAGGATTTGCTGGCCGAGACGGAAAAGCATCTGTCCGAACTTAACGTCAAAGGCCGCGTTACGGACGGCGCCCAGCCGCTCTCTCCTGCACAGCTTGAAGAAGTGGCAAAGTTCCAGAAACAGCGCTCTGATACGCGCCTGGCCTTGCGCGAGGTTCAGCGCAAGCTTCGTGCTGATATTGATCGTCTGGATGGAAATCTGAAACTGATCAACATCGTTCTGGTGCCCGTATTACTGGCCATATTTGCCATCTTCCTTTCAGTTTTTCAGTCACGGCAGCGGCGGGCGCGTATGGCGCAGTTAAAGCTGGCTGACCGTAGCGCTTGATTTAGGGGGCATCGATGAGTCAAAGCCGATTGCTGATCCTTGGTGGTCTTACCGCGCTGATCATAGGAGCGGCCAGTTTCAGTGTGATTCAAAATGACCGCGACGTGGCAGCTGTTCAGAAGGCGCTGACAGCGTTCCCCGATCTGGCCGCCCATGGCGCTGATTTGGCACGAGTGGAAATTGTCGGATCGAAATCCAGAGTCACGTTGGTACGGGATGAAAATGGTGGATGGGGCGTTCGGGAATTCGGTGGCTATCCAGCCAAGGAAGATAGTGTAAATCGGCTGTTCCTGGATCTGGCCAGCCTGACGCTTGTGGAATCGCGCTCAGACAATCGCCAAAATCACGACGCAATGGGCCTGATTGCCCCTGCTGACGGCGGTTCGGGGCTTGAAATAACGGCCTTTGACAAAGGCGTTACAAAGCTTGCTTCCATCATTCAG
>CAISDR010000068.1 GCA_903884125.1 uncultured bacterium | reverse complement strand
TTACCGGTTGACCAACAGCCCGATCCCACGGGTAAAGGAAATCGTCTTCCAGCTGAATTTGAACAATGTCATGGATCGCCGCTATATTTCGACCATCGGGTCGAACGGGTTCCTGGTATCTGACCCGCTGCAAACCTATGCAACAATGTTGCCGGGTGCGCCGCGTTCAGTGTTCTTCAACGTGACCGCACGCTTCTAGGTCTTACTCGCCTCTGGCCTCTGGGGGCCGCCATCTTTTCGCTGACAGGTATCTGCCATGCGGGATTGATTGCGGCCCCTTTGGCTTTATGATCACCCGCGCCGGGGTATCCGGGCTTGGGGTGATATGGTGGCGAAATTCATTACATTTGAAGGCGGCGAGGGGGTTGGGAAATCCACCCAGATTCGCCTGCTGGCCGAACGCCTGCGTGGAAGTGGTATTGAAGTTGTGACGACCCGCGAACCGGGTGGATCGCCCGGTGCCGAACAAATCCGCAAACTGCTGGTTGAAGGCGAACCGGGACGCTGGACCCCTCTATCGGAAGCGCTGTTATTGTTTGCCGCCCGCGCTGATCATCTGGCCCGAACCATCAACCCGGCGCGCGCGCGTGGTGCCTGGGTAATTTCCGACCGCTTTGCCGATTCAACCTGGGCCTATCAAAGTGGGGCACAGGGCGTTGCCCTGGACAGTGTAAAGGTGTTGCGGAAGATGGTGGTTGGCGCGGATGAACCTGACCTGACCTTAATTCTGGATATGCCGGTAGAAGATGGACTGGCACGCGCCATGGAACGTGGCGGCCTTGAAAATCGGTACGAGCGGATGGGGCTGCCATTTCACGCCCGCCTGCGTCAGGCGTTTTTGGATATTGCCAAAGCTGAACCAGAACGATGTGTTGTGATCGATGCGCGCGGGTCTACTGACGCGGTGGCCGCGCGCATCTATACGGTTGTTGACGAACGGTTGATGCGCTGATGGCTGATCCGAGCAATCTACCCGAACCGGACCGGCGTGGAGAGTTCCCGCATCCGCGCGATACACTGAATTTCTGGGGACAGGATCAGGCAGAACAGGCGTTCACAACAGCCTTGTCCCATGGCCGCCTGCATCATGCTTGGCTCATTCAGGGACCCAATGGCATTGGCAAGGCAACGCTGGCCTATCGGATTGCCCGTTATATTCTGGCCCATGGCGACAGGCCGACAGACAGTCTGGACATGGATTCAGGCCATCCGGTGGTACGCCAGATTGCAGCCCGCGCGCACCCGGATCTTTTGGTTCTCAATCGTCCGTATGATCTCAAGGATAAGAAGCTGAAATCGGTCATCACCGTTGATGAAGTGCGCAAGGTCGGTCAGTTTTTTTCAAAGACTGCCGGGGCAGGCGGGTGGCGGGTGGCCATTCTGGATTGCGCCGAAGATCTGAATAATGCTGCAGCCAATGCCTTGCTAAAAACGCTGGAAGAACCACCGGGCAGGGGGCTTTTTCTTTTGATTTCGCATGCACCGGGGGGACTTTTACCGACGATCAGGTCGCGCTGCCGTGCCTTGCCACTGACACCTTTGCCTGATGATGTGGTCGTCCGACTGGTGCAAAAACTGATGCCTTCGGTAAGTGAGGATGATCTGACGCTGGCCATTGATCTGGCCGAAGGCAGTGCGGGCAAGGCGTTAAGTCTTGCCAGCGATCGTGCCTTGATACTTTATCGCGAGATGAATGATCTGCTAAGCGCACTGCCAAAACTAGATCCACAGGCGTTACACAGTTTTGCCGATAAAATTGCGCGTCCCGGTGATGATGGCGACCAGTTCCGGCTGACAGGCGATTTATTATCCCAATGGCTGGTGCGCATGACCCGTCAGCGCGCAAGGAGCGGCGCGCGTGGTCTTGATCGCTGGGTAGAGGTATGGGACAAGACCGCGCGATTGTTTGAACGTGCTGATGCCGTCAACCTGTCGCGCAAACAGGTTTTGCTGGATGTGTTTTTGTGTTTGCAAAGTGCCGCGCGATGATCGGGTTCCCGTTTTGTTTCGACGATTGGAAATGCAAATGTTTTCAGTGTTAACATCAGGTACCCTGCCTGACAGGAACAAAAGCGAACATGCTGGTTGACAGTCATTGCCATCTTGATTTCGAGGCACTGTACCAGGATCTGGATGGCGTCATTGCGCGTGCGAAATCCAATGGTGTTAAGACGCTTTTGACCATTGGCACCAAGTTAAGTCAGGCAGTGCCAGTGATTGAAATCGCCCGCGCGCATGAAAACATTTTCTGCACCGTGGGCATTCACCCCCATGAGGCTGAACGCGAACAGGCACTGGCACAGGCTGATCGGCTGATTGCTCTGGCGCAGGACTCCAATGTGGTCGGCATTGGTGAAAGCGGGCTGGATTTTTATTACAATGAAGCCCCGCGTGAAAAACAGATTGATGCTTTTCGCACCCATATCCTGGCCGCAAAGGAAACCGGTCTGCCACTGGTTGTGCATACGCGCGATGCAGATGATGAGACCGCTGAGATTCTGAAATCTGAATGTCGCGACGGGCGATTGCGCGGGGTTATTCACTGTTTCACGTCGTCATCGGCATTTGCCGATATTGCTTTGGACCTTGGCTTTTCAATTTCATTTTCCGGCATCGTTACGTTCAAGAATGCTGGCGATCTGCGCGACATCGCGCGGCGCGTGCCCGACAACCGATTGCTGGTTGAAACAGACAGCCCCTATCTGGCACCCGTGCCGATGCGGGGGAAATCCAACGAACCGTCTTATGTGGCACACACGGCGGCCCTGCTGGCGGATATCCGCACTGTGGATCGCGCATTATTGGCCCAACAGACCACCGATAATTTCTTTGCGCTTTTCAATCGTGCAGTACGACCGCAATGACCAAAAAGCTGAAAGTCACCATATTGGGTTGCGGGTCGTCCACCGGGGTGCCGCGTATTGGCAATGACTGGGGTGCATGTGATCCGACCAATCCCAAAAATCGAAGGCGGCGCTGTTCGATCCTGGTTGAACTTGGTGACACAGCGATATTGGTTGATACCTCGCCCGACCTGCGCGAACAATTGCTGGATACCAATACGCGGCGGCTGGATGCCTGCCTGATCACCCATGAACATGCCGATCAGGCCCATGGCATTGATGATCTGCGTACCATTGCCTATCTGATGCGCAAGCGGGTCGACACCTATTCCGATGCGCGCTGTATCGAGGTTCTGGAACGTCGCTTTGACTATTGTTTCAAAACACCGCCGGGCAGTTCTTATCCGCCGATTTTGAAATCCCATGTTATTGTGCCGGGGCAGGTGATGACATTCGGGCAAGGGGAGGATGTGATCGAGGCGGTGGCTTTTAATCAGGATCACGGGGATGTGGTAAGCCTTGGCTTTCGCTTTGGCGATTTTGCCTATTCATCCGATGTGGTACGGCTGGACGATGCAGCGTTTGAGGCTTTGGCCGGCGTAAAGACCTGGGTGGTTGATGCGCTCAGGACCAATCCCCATCCATCCCATTCCCATGTGGCTCAGACCATTGGCTGGATCGAACGTCTGGGTGTGTCTCACGGCATCCTGACCAATATGCATATCGACCTGGATTATGCGGCCCTAAAAGCTGAACTGCCACCGGGCATTGAACCGGCCTATGACGGCATGGTCATCGAAATCTAGCTCAGGCACGGGAGCCCATTGCCATGACCCAGGACAGACAATCCGAACGCCTTGGGGTGAAAGTCAGCTTTGTGGCATTCCCGGTCGCGGCAGAGGGAAAGCAGCCATGGCATTTGGCTGGTGAGTGGCGTATGCCCGAGGCACCGGTATCGGCAAGCGGGCGCGGTGCCGTGCTGATTGTGCATGGATCAGCCGGTGTGGATTCGCGGGGCAAATCCGTTGCCATGGCGCTTAATCATATCGGACTGGCGACGCTGGAAATTGACCTGTGGGCCGCACGTGGGGTGAAGAGTGCGATGGAACGCCCGCGCTCTGTGCTGGCGACCTTGCCTGATGCCTTTGCGGCATTGGATTTCATGGCAGATCAGCCGGGCATTGCCCCGGATAGGATCGGAATCACCGGTTTTTCATGGGGCGGGGTGGTATCCATGCTGTCGGCCAACACATCCCGCCGGGATCAGTTTTCAAAATCGGGGCGGCAGTTTGCAGCGCATGCACCGCTATATCCGGTGTGCTCGTCTTATAACAAGGCACCGGGCCATGAATTTGGCGATCTGACCGGCGCACCGGTCATGATACAGGTGGGCACGGCGGACCTTTATGATGATCCGGACGCCTGCGCGCGACTGGTGGAAAGCCTAAGCCCCAAAGACCGCGCCTGTGTCACCTATCACGTCTATCCCGATGCCACCCATGGCTGGGACCGGCGCGAAACCGACATGGTGGTGTTTGATCCCCACGCGCATAATGGCAAAGGCGGCGAGGTGCCGTTTACCTTCAATGCCGGGGTTGCTGAGAAATCAACCGCAGCGCTGGTTTCATTTTTCGGCAAAATATTGGGAGCCGCCCAATGACGTTTCAGGCCTATCTTGACAATATCGAAAAGAAAACCGGCAAAAGGCCGCAAGATTTTCACAAAGCCGCAGCCGCAAAAGGCATTTTAGGCCCAGACCTTACCGCGACCCAATTAACCGACTGGCTCAAGGCCGACTATGGCCTTGGCCATGGCCATGCGATGGCCATGTGGGCCGCCTTTAAACAATACGGCTGGGCCGAAACGCCGGGGTCGAAATCATCGGGGGCCAAATCTTCAAAAGGAAAAAAGTGAATCAGATATTTGCATCAGCCAACCGCAATATATTCCTGACCCGCGCATCAATCGGGGCAGGTCCAATCGGTGTCAGGTCGAATCCGAACCGGCGATAGATGTCATTATGCACGCGCTCGAATTTCAAAGCTTCGTCATAGCTGATCCGACGTGCCGCAGTGGGTGTGACAAAGCCCAGGTTTTCGATCAGAAACACGCGGCGATCAAAGATCGGTTTTGATAATGCCCGCGCGATTGCTGCATTCAGGATCGGTGAAATGGCATATCCCAGATATTG
>CAISDR010000067.1 GCA_903884125.1 uncultured bacterium | reverse complement strand
GGTAACGACATTTGTTGATCTGACCAAGCCAGAGCAATGGGAGGCTGCCGTTCGGCCAGAGACACGCATGCTCTTTATTGAATCACCGTCCAACCCGCTCACAGAGGTGGCCGATATCGCCGCCTTAGCCGGCATTGCCCACCGCGCGAGTGCTGTATTGGTAGTGGATAATTGTTTTTGCAGCCCGGCGTTGCAGCGCCCTATTGAGCTTGGCGCCGATATCATCATTCACTCTGCCACTAAATATCTGGATGGCCAAGGCAGGGTATTGGGAGGCGCGATTGTGGCCGACCGCAAGTACATTGATGAGAAGGTCTTGCCTTTTATGCGCAACGCGGGACCGGCACTCAGCGCGTTCAATGCCTGGATTCTGCTCAAGGGAATGGAAACGCTGCATATCAGGATGGAGGCGCAGTCCTCCAGTGCCCTGGAGTTGGCGCGATGGCTGGAGCAGCATCCCGGTATTGACAGGGTTTATTACCCAGGGCTTGCGTCACATCCACAGCACGCCCTTGCGATGAAGCAGCAACGTTTGGGAGGTGCGGTTGTTGCATTTGACGTCAAGGGAGGCAAAGAGGGTGCCTGGCGCGTTGTTGATTCGACCCGCATGATTTCCATTACGGCCAATCTGGGCGATACAAAGACCACGATCACGCACCCTGCAACAACCACTCATGGCCGGATCAACCAGGCGGCAAGGGTCGCGGCGGGAATTGGCGATGGGTTGTTACGGGTCGCCGTTGGTCTTGAGTCGGTGAAGGATTTACGCGAGGATCTTGCACGCGGCCTGGCCTAGGGGCAATTCTGTGGGAATTAGGGGCGAAATGGCTGGAAAGTCGCGCGAGATGGCACTTTCTGAGCTCCTTGCGCCTTGCTCAAACCGGACGGGTTAAACCGTCTCCTCACGGCAACCCTGCTCATCACAAATGAGCACTGCACCCCGTTGGCACCAGTCTGCAAGTACCCATCGCTCGCAGAGGTGCCCGTCTATAACATGTTCGTGCCTGGCCGGACGATGGGTGTGACCGTGTATGAGGCGTGGATAGCCTAGATCACGTAATAGCGCTTCGACGGTGTCTGTGCAGACATCCATGATCAAGTCAGTTTTAGATTGTTTCTCTTGCTCGCTCTGACGGCGCAGCCCACTGATAATGGCCTTTCGTTCCTTCATTGGTTTTGACAGAAAATCGGCAGCCCAAGAGGCAGAGCGAATTTTTTCGCGGAAAACCATGTATTCGTGATCATCGGTGCAGAGCGTATCACCATGAAGCAGCACGGTCGGTGTGCCGAATAGAGTGATGTGGATCGGGTCTGGAAGCATCGTCAGGCCGGAGCGTCGGGAAAACTCGTCGCCGGCCAGGAAATCGCGATTGCCATGCATGAAATTTACCGGAATACCGGAAGCGCGAAGTTCAGCAAGGGCAGTAATTACGGATTTGTTTAAAGGGGCATCGCAATCGTCATCGCCAGCCCAGTAATCGAACAGGTCGCCAAGTATGTAAAGGGCTGAGGCGTGCGATGCCCGTCCATTAAGGAAGTGGAAAAATAAGTCGTTTATATCCGGCCTGCTCTCCGATAGGTGCAGGTCGGAGATGAACATAGCCGGTTTCATGGATCAAGCTGTGACTTCGGCCCGCGCAATGATAACGTCCTCGACCGGCACATCCTGATGAAATCCGCTTGAGCTGGTTTCCACATCCTTGATCTTGTCGACGACATCCTGTCCGGC